>DAONEZ010000157.1:0-4872 GCA_035403345.1 Anaerolineaceae bacterium | reverse complement strand
ACCATACCCCATAGTGCCCCGCCGAGCGCACCGGCAAGGAAGGCCAGCGGCATGTGAATGTAGCCGGGCAGTCCAGTGAGGGAATAGCCGACGTAGGTCGCCGCTGCAGCGCCCATGAATAACTGACCCTCAACACCGATGTTGAACAAGCCAGCCCGGAATCCCATGGCGCAGGCCAACCCTGCAAAAATGTAGGGCGTACTTTGCACCAGTGTTTCCAGGAACGGGTTGAAGGCTGAGCGGATGGAGGCGGGATCACCGGAGATGAGCGCCTGCACCTGGGTGACGATGTTTCCGAGGGAACCGACCAGCAGACCCCAATAAGCGGTTCCGACCTCAGAGAAGATCATGCCGATACCCTTCAAGAAGTTCTCTCCAAAGGCGGCATAAACATTCTCACTGGTAGCGGCAATTATGATGGCACCGATGATGAGTCCGGTCAGGATCGCCAGCGCAGGGATCTGAAGGAAACGCCAGATCCCACGTCCTTTCTTCCTTTTGGCTGGCGCTTCCAGGATCTCTTTAATAACGGCTTGCGTGATTTCAGGTTTATCGTTCTCTTTTTTGCTCAAGGGAACACCTCGTTAGAAAGTGGTTTCCACAACTTTTTCGCCCTCGGCTTTTTCGATCTTTTCGGGGACGATACCGGCCATAAGTAGTCCAAGGGTTTCCTTTGTGACGTCTTCAGCCGAAACCACAGCAAGGATCTTGCCGCGGTACATCACTGCAATCCGGTCTGACAACTCGATGACTTCGTCAAGTTCCGGTGAGACGAGCAATACCGCGCAGCCTTCATCCCGCTTCTGCACGATGCGCTTGTGGATGTATTCGATTGAACCCACGTCCAACCCGCGGGTGGGTTGAGAGGCGATGAGCAGTTTGATCGGCCGGGAGAGTTCCCGCGCGATGATGACCTTCTGCTGATTGCCGCCCGACAGGCTGCCAACCGATGTCATCGAGGACGGGGTACGAATGTCAAAATCCTTGACCAGTTTTTCCGCATTTTCCAGGATCTTGTCATATTGCAGGACCACACCTTTGGAAAATGGCTCTTTATAATAGGTGCACAACACCAGGTTTTCAGCCACCGGGAAGGGCAGTACAAGCCCGTCTGCCTGGCGGTCTTCCGGCACGTGTGCCGCACCGCTTTCGGTAATCTTCCTGGGGCTGACGTTGGTTATATCCTCATCCCCGAAGGTGATCTTGCCTGAGGCAGATTTACGCAAACCGGTCAAAGCTTCCACCAGTTCGGTCTGTCCATTGCCCTGCACACCGGCAATTCCCAGGATCTGACCGGCGTGAACATCCAGGGAGACCTTATCCACCACAATTTGCTTAAATTGGTCGGTGATCACAAGGTCCTTGATCCTTAGCACCTCATCTCCGGGTTGTTTATATTCCTTATCGACCACCAGGTTCACTTCGCGCCCGACCATCATCTCGGCCAGTTTATTGCGGCTGGCTGCTTTCGGGTCGGCTTCACCCACTACCTTGCCGCGGCGGATGACCAGGATGCGGTCGGCAACATCGATAACTTCGCGCAACTTGTGGGTGATGAAGATGATGGACTTGCCTTGTTTGACCAGGGAGCGCATGATCGAGAACAATTCATCCGCTTCCTGGGGAGTGAGCACTGCGGTGGGCTCATCAAAAATTAGTATCTCCGCTTCGCGATAAAGCAATTTGATGATCTCCACCCGCTGCTGAACACCCACCGGGATATCCTTGACGTAATCATCCGGGTTGACATCCAGTTTATACTGCGAGGAAATTTCACGGATCCTGGCGGCAGTTTTTGGCCGGTCGAGAAAATCGCCAGCCTTGACAGGTTCAGAGCCCAACATTACGTTTTCAGTAACCGTGAAGACCGGGATGAGCATGAAGTGCTGGTGAACCATCCCAATTCCAGACTGGATGGCATCAGTGGGCGAATGGATGATGATCTTTTGGTCATTGACCAGGATCTCTCCCTCATCCGGCTGATACAGTCCATATAGGATGTTCATGAGTGTCGTTTTACCGGCACCATTCTCCCCCAGCAGGGCAAGGATCTCTCCCTTGTTCAAGGTAAGATCTATGTGGTCGTTCGCCAGTACACCGGGGAATTGCTTGGTAATTCCTTTGAGCTGCAAAATAGGAGCCATAACCACTCCATTTTAAGAAGATGGGTAAACTAGAAATTATTGTATCATAATGCCGGAAAATCTAAAAATAAAAAAGGCTGGAGTGATTTCTCCAGCCTTTTTCAGTGATTACAGGATTACTGCTGCTTGTATTCGGGGTTCAGGGCAATCTTGCCAGCGATGAGATCAGCCTTGATGGCTTCGAGTTCGGCCTTGAGTTCGGCAGAAACCATACCGTCCAGGTTGTGGAACGGAGCCAGGGCAACACCACCATTGGCGAGGTTACCGATAGCGGAACCACCCTTGAAGGTGCCGTCAACAGCGGACTTGATGACGTTGAACGTGGTCACGTCCATCAGTTTCATAACGGAGGTGAGGGTGATGTCAGCATAATCGGGGGCGGTCAGGAACCAGTCGGAATCCACACCGATGATGTAGGCATTGCCACGAGCCTTTACGGCAGCGGCAGCGCCCAGGCCAACAGGTCCGGCAACGGGCAGGATAACGTCTGCGCCCTCATCCATCAGGGAGACTGCCATCTCATAACCTTTTTGCTGATCGGAGAAGTCATTGGTGAAGAAGCCATTACTGTAGGTGACATCCCAACCAAGGGCAACAACAGTGGTACCGTGTTTCCCATTATAGTAGTCAACGCCGCGGGTAAACCCATCCATGAAGATGGAGACGGTGGGGATATTCATGCCGCCAAAGGTGCCAACGACACCGGTCCTGGTCACGCCAGCAGCCAGGTAGCCAGCCAGGAAGGCGGCTTCATCGGTCTGGAAGGTCTGACCAACAATATTGGGGATCACAGGGGAGTAACCATAGTCAACAATGGAGAACCTGGTGTTGGGATTGGCTTCAGCAGCGGCCTTGGTGGCATCGCCCAGCAGGAAACCGACAGTGATGATGATGTCGCATTTTTCTTCCATAAATGCGTTGATGTTCTTTTCGAAATCAGCGACTTCTTTTGACTCCAGGTATTTGGCTTCCACTTTTAGTTCTTTGGCAGCATCCTGGGCGCCCTTCCAAGCGGTTGCATTGAAGGACTTATCATCCACGCCACCGGTGTCGGTGACTTCGCAGGCCTTGAAGCCGGCTGAGGTGCTCTTGGCGCAGGCGCTTAATACAAAGACTGCGACCATCAGAACAGACACAATCACTAACAATTTCTTTGACATTATTTCTCCTCCTACAGAGAGATGGATTAGGTTGGGGAAGGATTCCCCTGTATAGCAAATAGTATAACGATATTTCACGTTGTATGCAAGTGCAAGATTGACCTTTTTTCGATAGGCTGTCTCCTTGAATAGAAGATTATTCTTTCAAGATATTGTCTTCTTTAGTGGCTTCCCCGCGTTTTACTCCCAGCATGAGGAAAAGCGCGATCACCAGGAACAGCGGGCCAACGATCATAATGGTGCCATAATTCCCACCGCTCAGTTGAACGATCCAGCCGTTCAAATTGGGACCGACAATGGCTGCCATGGTGGAAAACAGGTAATACAGTCCGGTGAAGGTGCCAATGCGTTCCGCGGTGGTCAGGTCAACCACCATGGGTAGCGAGTTAATATTAATGAAAGACCAGGCGATGCCGGCAGCCATCAGGAACAGGTTCACCATGCGGATCATGCCCAGCGCTGGTAATTTGCCCAGTTCAGTGGTCAGGAAATTGACTGGAAGAATGGCAATCAACAGCACCAACAACCCCATTGCGACGATGCCAATGGAAATGGTTCTTCGGCGGCCGATGCGGCTGCCAAGGATGCCGGCCAGGATGGCAAACAACACGAAGAAGATGCCCATGTGCCCGGACATGCGCCCGGCGTCGCCTGCGGGGATCATTAAATGCTTCGTGGCGTACAGGGTTAGGAAGCTGTCGATGCCGTTGTAGGTGAGGAACCAGAAGAAGATGGCCAGCAGGATGCGCAGCCCGCTTTTATCCTTCTCTTTACTCAATTCCTTCAGGCTGGCGAACATATTGGGCTGTTTTTCAGTCTCTTCATATTGTTTGGGTTCTTTGATGAAGAGAAAGACCAACAGAGCGGCCAGGATGACCAGTCCTGAGCCCATCCAGAAGGGAAAATTCACATTGATTTCATATAGCGTGCTGCCCACCAGTGAGGCGATGATGGTACCCAGCCCGCCCATCAGGTTGATGATGCCGTTGGCCTGGGAGCGAAAACGGGAAGGGGTGATATCGGGCATCAAGGCTACCACCGGGGTGCGCCAGAAAGCCATGCTGAGTAGCAGGGTACTGGTGCAAGCAACGAACAGGGGTAGGACGGCTGCAAGCGGGATGAGACCGAAGGCCAGGGCTCCCACCGGTGCGCCGATCAGGATGAACGGCATGCGCCGGCCGATCTTGGTGCGCAGCCGGTCAGACCAGGCACCGACAGGCGGTTGGATGAACAAGGCAGCAATGTTATCCAGCGTCATGAAGAAGCCGATCATCGCCGGGGCTAGCCCGAACTTGTTTGCCAGGAACAGCGGCACAAACGCGTTGTACACCGTCCAGATCACACTGACGCCAAAGAACCCGAAGCCTAACAGGAAGATCTTTCCGTAATTAAATTTTTTCATTGCACCTCTCCGTTTTCGTCCTTGATTTTTTGCAGCAATTTCTTATCTTCTTTGGTTAAGTCAACCCGGTCGATCAGGTCCGGGCGGTGTTTCAGAGTTCTGCGCAGCGATTGCTCTCGCCGCCAGCGGGCGATGAGCGCGTGATTGCCGGAGAGCAATTCGGGCG
>DAONEZ010000156.1:0-4895 GCA_035403345.1 Anaerolineaceae bacterium | reverse complement strand
CAGGATTAATTTCCACACCGTTTTCAACCCAGAAATATACCTTTTCTGAAGCGTAGTGCAGCGTGGTGGTGATGCGCACATTCTCATGCGTATCCGTATCCAGCATGTAAAAATCCAATTCGTCCCCGATCGAGAATACGATCGGAGCGCTGGTCAATTGTTCCGGGATATCTCCTTTGCCCAGGAACTTCTGCGCAAGGACGATGCTGTCAGCTTCCGGGATCTCAGCGCTCATCAACGCGGAAAGTGTTTTGTCATCTACCGTGAGTTCCGGCAGCACAGTTACAGTCGGTGCTATAACCTCGATAGTAGGCGCAGGCTGAGGATTGGCCGCAGTGGACTGCACTGGAACCGCCAGGTTTCCCCACTGACGCAACGCATAAATCACGCCTGCACCCAGGGCGGATAAACAGAGACAGGAGATGATGACGATCAAAACCAGCAGGATGATACTTTTTTCAGATTTATCCATTCAGTGAACTTTCTTGCGGGAAATACCAGCGCCAGGCGGCGGCTGTCAGGCCGAGGGTGAACCAGATGTAAGGCAGGGCAAAACTGTCCACGCTGAACCCCTCGATGAGCAGCGCGATCAACATGAACACCCCCATAAATCCCAAAGCTCGCCGTCTCGAATTGTCCGATTTGACCATGTCGATTGAAGTTACGACTGAAACAAAAAGCAGGGCAATGAATAAGGCAAAACCGATCAACCCGGTCTCCGCCAGCAAGCGCGACCAGATATTCTTGACATTCATTAATGCATTGGAACGGTATAACAGGTCCTTTGTTTCAGTAAGTCCCCATCCGGCATCCGGCAGGTTATCCTTGAAATAAAAGCCTGAAAATCCCACCCCTACTCCCGCGATCGGATGTTGGTTAAAGATATTCCATCCGGTCTGCCAGTACACCACCCTGTCGCCGAACTGCAGGGAATCCGCGTACTTGATCAACGGATTTTCCACGTTTTCCGAGAAGGTGAAAACATCCTCCATGCGCGGGTCCACCTTGCTGAGCACGAATACCCCGCCGACCAGTAAACCGGCATAGATCAGTACCAGTCCCGCCCCAGACAGGATTCCCAGCAATCGACGCCTGACCCCTTCAGTACGCCGGGTGAGCCAGTGGATCAGACGCAGGTTTAGCAATATAAACAGGAAACCGATCACGAGCATGAAAGCTGCCAGCCCGCCGCGCGAATACGTCCCAACCAGGACGATCACACCGCCCACCAGCAGCAGGTTCTCAAAACTGAACCTCCACAACCGCCATTTGTGTACACTGGTACGGGTGACCGTGGCCGCCAGCCAGTAAGCCAGGAAGACCAGGTTGAGCATATGCGCCAGCCAGGAGGGCTCGGAAGCGAACCCGGTCATGCGTGTGCGCCCGACGCGCGTGACGGAAATAAGCGCCTGGAACTGATTCACCAGGGGGCGCATTGCCGGGACAAATTGCTTGATCACCACGGCAAGGATCGACCAGGCGATCAGTGCCAGGCCCACCCAGTTGAGAACGCGTAAGGTCTTGTCAACCCTGGAAACTGAATTCGGTTGCACCAGCGAAACCAGGTAGAAGAGGAAACCCAGCGTAAGTGTCACCGCCCCTTCCAGGGCAGCAGCGAAAAGGGTCGCATCTTTATAATCCGGCACCGACCGAAAGAACGACAGACCTATGGTAAACGCTGCAAACCCAAAAAACAGGATCGCCGGTCTGATATGGAAAGGTAGCCTGGAATTCTGCACGAACATTAAGGGAATCGAGACGAGAACGAGAGGGATCAGGAACAACAGGGAAGCAGGTGCAACTGAGGTGGAGCGAACCAGCCTGGCAACCAGCGGCACGCTGCTGAGCGGAAGCGCGCACACCAGCAACACCCACAATATCCAACTGATCCTGTTCCAGAAGCGCAGTTTCACTCCACTTACCCCTGCGATCGCCCCTTGGGGAAACCTGCCAGGAAGAAGATCACCCCGGCAAGCAAGCCGAGGAATAATCCTGCCAGAACCAGGCTGTTTACGTTGTAACGCACCGGCTTTCCAGGCAGGTTGGCGGCCTGCGTTAGTTCATAACTGGTGGACGAAAGGTGCAGCGAATTAATGAGCGAGTCGTTTTGCCCAGGATCAGATTCCACAATTGTTTCCTGCAGCTCTCGCAGTTCATCCAGCGAACAGGCAGCCACAACCGGGTCAAGCGCCACCGCTTGGCTGATACAGGTTTCAACCTGCCCCTGGAGCAGGTATTCCTGCAGTCCCTTGAGGGCGTCCTGTTTCAGGTTCTTTAAAGCCGCCAGAGCGCTGTCCGTCCAGGCCTGGTTGACAGCCTGAGCTAATATCGGATCAGTGTATCTGCTGCTCAACTGCCAGCGGTAACCCTGGCGCGATAGGGATAAATGGTTTGAGAGATCAATCGGGTCAGCGGCCAATCCGCGGGAGGAAATGACCTCAGCCACCTGGTCCATCACGTCACTGGAGTCGATCACATCTCCAATAGCAGTGACCAGGTGGTCTTCCTCATAATCTGTCAACCGCCCGGCGTAGGCATAATCGATGACAGTGGTGATCTGCGCGGTTGACTCGTAAAGCTGTGCACGTGCCAGTGAGAACAGGTACCCGCCCAGCCCGCCAGCCATCATGAATATCACGATCAGCCACCACCAGCGCAGCATGTGTTTCAGGAATTTTGAAGGGAGGAAATCCCCAGCTTGACCTTGAGTGCTCATCTTGCTGCAATTATACACTGCGCATAAAAAAGCCCGGCGGTGTGCCGGGCTGGGAAAACTCACCAAAATTATCTTTGCCGGAAGTTGAAAATGATAAGGTTCCGCTCGCAATCGGAGAACGTGTCAAAGGTGAAGCGGTAGGTTTGCGCCAGGTTGCCAGCGGCAAAGACCTGGATGCGTAATAGCTGCGAGGTATCCAATGGTTCATTGCCCAGGAATATCTCATACCCGCCTGAACCATAAGCTGAAGCCTCAGGTGCGCCCGAAATGGCAGTGTATTTCACCCATTTATTCATCCAAAGTCCGGTCACCCGTACACTTAAACCTGAGACCGGCTTTCCACTTGAATCCAGAATCTGCCCGGCAATGCCCTGCCACTGGCAGCCCTCATCCGGATGGGCGAAATTGGTGGTGTACACCGGTGATTTCCAGTGAAGTTTATAGTTCGGAAGGTCACCTTTTCCCTTGTCAACTGTTACTTGCGGAGTTGCAGCAGTTGTATTCTCATCAGGTATAGGTGCGCCATCGGTTACCGGAGGTACTTCGGTGGATTGAGGAACCTCAATGGCATCCGTGATCGGCGGGAAGGTGGCTTCCACCGTTGCTTCCGGCTCCAATCCGCTTTCATTCGGCTTGCCGGCTTTCAAGAAATCCAATTTCTCAACTACTCCGATGGAAATCTTGTCGATGAGTTGGGTTACCGGTTTGAGTCCTACCTCCAACAGATCGCGGGTAGTGGGATAAACCAGGGTGGAAACCGTAATGATGATGGCCGCAAGCATAAATAGAATTTTTTTTGTCATTTGAACCTCCGGATGCTTCCGATTTTCTAGTCACAATGTTGCACTTTTCGTGCCAGATTCCCATCTGGAATCCACTGGCAATCGCAATTCTTCCTGGAACCGTCGCAGCATATTAAGCTATAATCTTTCGTGAGGTGACCCGATGAAGCAAATCCTCCAACACATGAAAGATGGAAAAACTGTAATTGAAGAGGTGCCTGTGCCAGGCATCCGGCCAAAAATGCTGCTGGTACAAACCGCCGCTTCCCTGCTATCAGCCGGGACCGAACGCATGGTGGTGGAATTTGCCAGCAAGAACCTGGTCGGAAAAGCACTCTCCCGCCCTGATTTGGTGCGGCAGGTGGTGTCAAAGGCACAACGCGAGGGAGTTTTAACCACCATTGGGGCTGCCTTTAACAAATTAGATCAACCCATGGCGTTGGGGTATTCCTCAGCCGGCGTGGTCATTGAAGTCGGCGCAGGCGTGACCGGTTTCAAACCCGGTGACCGCGTGGCATGCGCAGGCGGCGGATTTGCGGTCCACGCTGAATATGCGTTGGTGCCCCAAAACCTGGCGGTTCACCTGCCGGATTCGGTTGACTTCGAATCCGCTGCTTTCACTACCCTGGGTGCCATTGCCATGCAGGGGTTCCGCCTGGCAGCCCCGCAGGTGGGCGAATCCGTGTGCGTTATCGGCATGGGTTTATTAGGGTTATTGACGGCACAGATCGCCAGGGCGGCTGGTTGCAGCGTGCTTGGCGCGGATGTTTCAGAGGAGCGCGTCCAACTTGCCGAGAGCCTGGGCTTCAGGGCTGCCTTAAATGAATCCATCCCTGATCTATATCCGGGCATGACAGGCGGGAAAGGGTTTGACCACGTCATCATCTGTGCAGATACCCCCTCGAATGAACCGGTGGAACTGGCAGGGCTGATCGCGCGCGACCGGGCGACGGTGGTGGCCACCGGAGCGGTCGGCTTGCAGATCCCGCGCAAGATATATTACGAAAAAGAACTCAGCCTGAAGATCTCGCGCTCTTACGGTCCGGGTCGCTACGACCCTCAATACGAAGAAGGCGGTGTGGATTATCCGCTGGGGTACGTGCGCTGGACCGAAGGACGCAACCTTCAGTCCTTCGTTGACCTGCTGGCCAGCGGGAAAGTGGATGTTAAACCTCTGATCACCCACCGCTTCGCCATCGCAGAAGGCGTCCGGGCGTACGATATGCTCACCGGCAAGACGCATGAACCTTTCCTGGGTGTGCTGCTCCTTTATCCGCACAAAGAAACCCCAAATAGCAGTTCACAACACGTGACCCTGGCTCATGCCCAACGCGCTGTAACGGAAAAGGTCAGGCTGGGAGTGTTAGGGGCCGGCAACTACGCCCAGGCGGTTTTCC
>DAONEZ010000155.1:0-4922 GCA_035403345.1 Anaerolineaceae bacterium | reverse complement strand
ATACGGTCCGATCAGCATCCCCCCAATGATGATCCCTACGATCCCGGGCAGTCGTACACGCTCGGAGAGGATGGGCATGACCAGGATGATGGTCATAATAACAAGGAAGAGGGTTACCGGTTCCTCTATATGCATAGGATCAATTTCTCTATTCTGTGATTTGTTTTTTCAGGGGTCGCCAGGAAATTACCCTCGAGCAAGCAAGCATGATGTTGCCTGGAGTCAATTTTCACCCTACAATTATAGAAGCATTCTAAATCTTTTTGATGGTCATTTTGGAACAAATAAATCGAAATTCCCCCCATTAAAAAGACCACACCCCTTCTTCCGGGTGTGGTCCTTTTACAGCAGTGGTTTACTTTGCCAGGATCTTATACATGCCTGTGCCGCACACGGTGCATTTACCCTTCATAGCTTTGCGGCCATTTTTCATTGTCACCTTTTCGGTGTCTTTCATCTCTCTTTTTTGCTTGCATTTCATGCAATATGCAATTTCCGCCATTTGAATCCTCCTTTTCTGAATCTGACGTTTTGAGATAATAATCTCTAAAAATCATTATAGCATGCGAATTTGGAGATGTTACGGTCAATTCTTATCGGTATGAATGAGATTGGTGCTTGCATTTACTTCGGAAATATCCTTTAATTAACCCATAACGGATCAATAAGGAGAACCGAAATGACCCCAGCGGAAAAATCGTTCAGCAAGATCCCTTTCACCCCCACCAGACTTAAACGACGCACCCCCGTTCCGTCGGACATTGAGATCGCCCAGGAAGCGGAACTGAAGCCCATCACCCTCGTGGCAGCCGAGTTGGGACTGCTGCCATCCGAGATCGAACAATACGGTGAAACCAAAGCCAAGATCAAACTCGAAGTGCTGGAACGGCTGAAACATATCCCGGATGGCAAGTACATCGATGTCACCGCCATCACCCCCACCCCTCTTGGTGAAGGCAAGACCACCACCACGGTCGGGCTCAGCCAGGCACTTGGGGCGCACCTGGGCAAACGCGTGATGACCTGCATCCGCCAGCCGTCACAGGGACCGACCTTCGGGATCAAAGGCGGGGCTGCAGGCGGCGGTTATTCGCAAGTGGTTCCCATGGAGGAATTCAACCTGCACCTCACCGGGGATATTCACGCAATTACCGCAGCCAATAACCTGGTGGCAGCCGCCATTGATGCACGCATGTTCCACGAATCAGACGCCACTGATGAGCAGCTGTTCAACCGCCTGCTCCCTCCGGATAAGAGCGGGAAACGCCACTTCACACGTGGCATGGTGGCCCGCCTGGAAAAACTGGGCATCTCTGTCTCAGATCCGGAAGAACTGACAGCCGAGCAACGCCGGAAACTATGCCGTTTGGATATCAACCCGGACAGCATCACCTGGCGGCGCGTCCTCGATACCTCGGATCGTTTCCTGCGCGGCATCACCATTGGAAAAGGACCGGACGAAAAAGGCTTTACGCGCGAGACCGGTTTTGACATCACCGTGGCATCCGAGATCATGGCCATTCTGGCGCTGACCACCAGCCTCAAAGACATGCGCGAACGCTTCGGAAAGATCGTGATCGGAATCAGCCGCAACGGGGAGGCCGTGACCGCCGAAGACCTGGGCGTGGCGGGTGCCATGACCGTGCTCATGCGCGATGCCATCAAACCCACCCTGATGCAAACCGTGGAAGGCACGCCCGTCCTCGTCCATGCCGGACCCTTTGCCAACATCGCCCACGGCAACTCTTCCATCCTGGCGGACAAGGTCGCGCTGAAACTCGTCGATTACGTCATCACGGAGTCCGGCTTCGGTGCCGATATGGGCATGGAGAAATTCATGGACATCAAGTGCCGCTACTCCGGGCTGGTTCCCTCCGCTGTGGTAATGGTGGCGACCGTGCGCGCCCTGAAGATGCACGGCGGCGGTCCCAAGGTTGTGGCGGGTAAACCGCTCGACCCAGCCTACACCGCGGAGAACCTGGAATTGTTAGCCAAAGGCATGGATAACCTGGTGCATCACATTCATACCGCGCGCAAGTTCGGCATCCCGGTGGTGGTCGCGGTCAACCGCTTCCTAACCGATTCACCCGCTGAACTGGAGTTGATCTGCAAGGTGTCGAAAGAAGAGGGCGGTGCGGTGGACGCGGTCATCTGCGACCATTGGGAGAAAGGTGGCGAAGGCGCCATTGACCTGGCCAACGCGGTCGTGCGCGCCGTTGAGCAGCCGGGACAGTTCAAGTTCCTCTACCCGCTGGAACGCTCGATCAAGGAGAAGATCGAGACCATCGCCACGGAAGTGTACGGGGCGGATGGGGTGGATTACCTGCCTGAAGCAGAGGAACGTATTGCGGAATACACCAGGCTTGGTTTCGATAAGCTGCCCATCTGCATGGCCAAGACGCATCTCAGCCTGTCGCACGATGCCACGCTGAAGGGCGTTCCCAAGGGCTTTCGCATCCCCATCCGCGACATCCGCGCATCCGTGGGCGCAGGGTTCCTTTACACGCTGCTGGGCACCATGTCCACCATGCCTGGCCTGCCCACCCGCCCGGTGTTCATGGAGATCGATATCGAACCGGATACCGGGAAGATCATTGGATTGAGCTAAGACTTACGCCAAGAGATTTTCCTTCATCAATTCAGGCCATGATTATTGTGACAATGTGCTAATCATCAGCCCCTCACCCCTGCCCCTCTCCCATTTTGGGAGAGGGGAATCTGGAAGAGGGGAATAATGTAAATACGAAATCTGTCCTTCACGAGGTCCTTATGCCAGATACCTACTACTTTCCCATCCCTGATCTAAAAGCTTACGTCATCGATTATCTCCTGCGCTGGGGCGTGCCGGAGGATGATGCGCGCATCGTGGCGGACGTGCTGGTCAGCGCGGATATGCGCGGGGTGGACTCGCATGGCGTGATCCGCCTCAAAAGCTACTACGGCTCGCGCATCGCAGCCCGGAGGCTTGACCCGCAGGCTCCCCTCAGCGTGGTGCGGGAATCCCCCACCTCATTGGCCATGGATGCGAATAACGGACTGGGGCATCCGGCAGGGGTCAAGACCATGCATCGCTGTATCGAGAAGGCGCAGCAGAGCGGCATCTGTTTTGCCACCGTGCGCAACAGCAACCATTACGGCATCGCCGGTTACTATGCCATGATGGCGCTGGAAAAGGACATGATCGGCGTCAGCTTCACCAACTCGGGTCCATTGGTTGCACCCACCTATGGCAAAAAGGCTATCCTGGGCACAAACCCGATTGCCGTGGCCGTGCCGGCAGGAACCAGCCGTCCCTACGTGCTGGATATGGCCACCAGCATCGTCCCCATCGGGCGCGTGACCGTGTACCAGAAGAACAACAAACCCATACCGCCTGGCTGGGGGATTGACAGCGAGGGGCGCGTTACCGAAGACCCCACCAGCGTGATCGAGGGCGGCGCGCTGATGCCCCTGGGCGGTATTGATCTGATGCGCGGCTACAAGGGCTACGGCCTGGCGCTGCTGGTGGATATCTTCTCGGGGGTGCTGGCAGGATCGGGTTTCGCTGAAAATGTCGGCAATGCCAACGAAGGCTCTACCGCGCGGGTGGGACATTTCTTTGCGGCTATCAGGATCGATACCTTCCGTGATCCTCAGGAATTCAAGCAGGACATGGATGCGCTGCTGGATGACTTACGCAACTCCCCAAAGGCAGCCGATGAGGAACGCATCTTTATTCACGGTGAGAAAGAATTCGAAAAGGCTGAACGTGCGCAGTCCGATGGCGTGCCCATTTCCGCCGCCACCTACAAGATCCTAAAAACAGCCGGCGAAGAAGACGGCGTACCATTTGAGTTAACTCCGGTGAAAGTCGAATAATCTCGGAGTTTTTGGCGATTTGGATTCTTATCTGATAGAACCCGGTTTCGTAACAGGGTTCAATCTCATTCAACCAATCAATTTTTAGCCAACTCAATCGATTTCATTTTTTTCAAATTACTATTCAATGATCACTAATAACTATTCATCGGTCTCTAGTTCCCATAGAACAGCTTCGAACCCTTTGAGCAAAACCCGTTTACCTGGGACAATTTCGGGTGCATGCTCCTTGCTGGAAAGCAGCGGTCTCCATGTCCCTGCACCCAATCCGGTTGGCAATTTGAAGCCCGCTGGTAAGGGCGAGAAATTGAGCGCTACCAGGATGGTCTGCTCTCCGTGCTTGCGCAGGTAAGCCAGCACCTGGATGGGATGGGTAGTCAGCGGGGTGAAATCCCCTTTTTGCAGCGCGGGGGCATCCTTGCGGAGGCGCAGCAGGGACTTGTAGAAATTGAGCAGCGAGTTCGGGTCCGCAGCTTGCTCGACGACATTACGCTGGCGGTGATTGCGGTGGATCTTCAACCAGGGCTGACTGTTGGTGAACCCTGCGCCTGGATCAGGCGACCACTGCATTGGCGAGCGGCACCCATCCCGCCCGACCGGGATTGGCCAGTAACGCTTTCCTACCGGGTCCTTGATTTCGGCACGACTGACAAGGATATCACGCATGCCAATTTCTTCGCCGTAGTATAGGAACGGTGTTCCGCGCAAGCTCAGGAGCATGGCAGCCGCGACTTTGAGTACCTGGTCTTTTTTGCCAGCCAGGTAACGCGTCGCTGAGCGCGGGACATCGTGGTTATTCAAAACATAATTCGGCCAGGCACCTTCGGGCAGGGCTTTCTCCCAGTTGCGGATTACAGTGAGCATTCCGGCTGGGGTGAAAAGCGTGCGCAGCATGGAAAAATTGAAAGCGGCATGCAGGCGTTCTGGACCGCAATAACCTGCCGCCACGTCAGACCCGGCCAAAAAGGTTTCACCGACTACGTATCTCTCCGGGTAGGCATCCAGCACATTGCGGATCTCTTGCACCACCCCCATCATCTCCGGCAGGTTGGTGTCGTAACGGT
>DAONEZ010000154.1:0-4976 GCA_035403345.1 Anaerolineaceae bacterium | reverse complement strand
GTAATGGCGGGCTTGCAGTCCAACCAACACTTCCTCCTGCCGGCTATGGCGCCGTTATTCTACAACATCGGACAGATCATCGGCGTCACCATCCTGGCTCCCTCCACCCCCTACCAGCTCGGACCCATCACTCTACCCGCTTTTGGCATGGGCGTGCAGGGGCTGGTGTACGGCGTCATTATCGGCGCGGCGCTGCACCTGCTCATTCAAGTGCCCGGGTTGATCAAATACCGCTTCCATTGGATCCCCGGCATTGCCCTGCGGGATCCGGAGGTGCGCAAGGTGTTGCGCCTGATGGGTCCGCGCGTGCTGACCATGTTCTTCATCCAGCTCATTTTCCTCGTGCGCGACAACCTGGCTTCGCGCCTGGCTGCGGGCGCGGTCACCTCGCTCACCTACGGTTGGATGATCCAGCAGGTACCCGAAACGCTCATCGGCACCGCCATCGGTACAGCCCTGCTGCCAACCCTATCCGAGCACTTCTCAAAGGAAAACCGCGAGGCTTTCACGAGCACGGTGGAAAAAGCGGTGCGCGTGATCATGGCGCTCACCCTGCCCATGGCGGCCGCGCTGGCGTTAGGGCTCAAACCTATCCTGGGTCTGGCTTTCGATTTTGGCGAGTCCGGCACCACCCTGCTGCACCTGGTGACGGCTGCCTTCCTGCTCGGTCTGATGGGTCACTCCATCAAGGAGGTCAGCGCCAGGGCTTTTTATGCACGCCAAGTGGCCTGGATCCCGCTGCTCACCGCAGGCGGGAACGTGCTACTGTACGTACTGATGGGCAGCCTGCTGTATAAACCTTTGGGGGCTGCCGGCATCGCTTTGACAGATTCAATCGTGTTTACACTGGAAGCGATCGTCCTGCTGGTGTTATTAGCCGTGGTGTCGCGCATCCGTATTGACCCGGGCAGCACCTGGCTGCGCGCGCTGCTGGCTGCGGTAGTAGCCGGGCTGGTCAGTTGGGGCGGGGTCAGGCTGCTCACACCTGTTGCGCCGCTGCTGGTCACCGCCACGCTGCCCATGCTGGCCGGGTTCGCCCTGGCGCTGCCGTTGGTCTGGCAGGAGTGTAAACTTCTATTGAAACTATAACAATCTTAAAAGATTTGCTCCGCTCCCATACGGTATAATTGGCGCTATGGCAAAAAAGAAGACTCAAGAGTTAATCAATCCAGCCGCGGAATCCGCTGCTGAGACACAACCCGTCAGTATCCCTGTGGAAACACAGGTCAACTCTACTGGTGACCAGGCGGAGGCAGTTTTGGGTGCGGTTGTGCCTGCCGGGGATCAAGCAGAGTTACCTGGAATGGGCTCCACCCTTATAGAAAATGGTAAAAAGGCAAGCAGGAAACCCGGGCACCGCTCCGGATGGATCTGGCTTGGCATCCTGGGCATGTTGGTAATTGTGGGCATCGGGGCGGGCATCGGCTATGCCTCGGCTATCAACGCGCGCACCAAGGCCGATGAGGACCGCCGCCTGAACGCCGCTGTGGTGCAATTTGAACAGGCACTTCAGGACCAGGCTGCCGGCAATTATGGCATCGCGCAGCAGCGTTACCAGTACGTACTCAGCATTTACCCCCAATATCCCGGGCTGGATGAAAAACTGGTCGAGATCGGCTTGCTGGTGGCACAGAATGGCGGTGGATTTGCCCCCGTCACCACTCCGCAGGCAGGAGTTACGCCGGGCACACCCTCCAAACCCGCCGGCGGGGCAAATACGCAGAACCTGAACGCGCTTAACCGCCAGGCACAAACTTACCTGAAAGCGCAGGACTGGGTGAATTTGTACGCGACCGCTGCGAAAATGCGCGATATCAACCCCAATTTCAACGCTGTCAAAGTGGACGGTTACCACTACATGGCCTTGCGCAACCTGGGTATGAGCAAGATCCTGGCGGGCAACCTGGAAGTCGGTTCGTATTACTTCTCGCTGGCTGAGCAAATTGGACCCATCGACAACGAAGCCCAAAACCTGAACCGCTGGGCGCAGCTCTACCTGACGGCTGGATCCTGGTGGGGCATCAACTGGCAGAACGCCATCATGAATTTCAGCGAACTCTACACAATTGCCCCCAACCTCATCGATAGTTCACACTTCTCTGTTACCCAACGCTTCGCCGGCGCTTACGAAGGGTACGGCAGGTTCCTGCAGCAAAATTACCAGTGGTGCGACGCTGTTAACCAATTCCAGTATGCGGCGAATATCAACCCGAGCGAACGTCTGAATGCGGTCATCGAGGATGCAGCCAAGTTGTGCGCCAATCCTCCTCCAATGCCCACCCCCACGTTGGATCCGAATGCGCCTACCCCGCAACCGACCAAGAAACCAAAGAAAAATTAGGTATAAAAAAAAATCTGAGAAAACTCTCAGATTCTTTTTGTAGGTTGACCGATCAGGTCATGCGTGAGTGCGCTGGTGATCTGCACCTTTAGCAGCTTGCCAACCTCGCCTGTTCCTTCCACGATCACCAGGCCGTCGATCTCTGGCGCGTCGCGGTAAGACCTGCCCACCAGGATGCCATCGCCCTCGCCTTCCACAAGCACATCCATCGTTTTTCCGATCAGGGACTGGTTGCGTTTGAGCGAAATGGATTCCTGTAACAGCATAAGTTCCTTGACACGGTCCAATTTTACCTGCTCGGGGATCGGATCCCCCAACGGCTCGGCTGCGGTACCCTGCTCGAACGAATAAGGGAACACACCCACTTTATCAAATTCGATCTCCCGCAAGAAATCCAGGAGGGTATTGAATTCCTCATCCGTTTCGCCCGGGAAACCGGTGATGAACGTGGAACGCAGTCCGATATCCGGCATGCGCTTTCGTAATTCATCAATTGTCCGGCGCACCCAATCCATGTTGGCCGGGCGCTTCATGCGCTTGAGCATATCCGGGTGGGCATGCTGCAGCGGCATATCCAGGTAGGGCACCACCTGGCTGGAGCGGGTCATCACATCCATCAAACGCTCAGTAACATAGCCGGGGTAGGCATACAGGATGCGCACCCAGCGGATTTGCGGGATTCTCGGCAGCATGCGCTCCAGCAATTCCGCCAGTCCGTCCTTCAGTCCCAGGTCTGTGCCATAATCCGTGGTGTCCTGCGCTATCAGATTGATCTCCTGGATGCCGTGGGTTTGCAGGTATTCGGCTTCTTCGATGATCGTCTCCATCGGCCGGCTGACGGGGGGACCCTTGATCAACGGAATGGAACAAAACGCGCAAGGTCGCCGGCAGCCATCTGCAATCTTTAGGTAAGCGCTGGCCCCCTGCACTGCGACGCGTAAAACGCCTTTCTCGTCCCGTCCGATGGTGGGCGCATCCGGTAAGTGGTAGCGCGGCAACTGATCAGACTGCCGCAATTCTTCCACTAACTCCAGAATATCCATCCAGCGCCGCGAACCGATAATGCCGTCTATGCCCGGCACAGATTGCACCAACCGTTCCCGGTAGCGCTCGGTGAGGCAGCCGGCGGCGATGAGGTACTGCCCGGGTTTTTTCCCGGCAGCCAGTTCCTGCAGTACATCCAGCGATTCCTGCCTCGCCTGCTGGATGAAGCCGCACGTGTTGACAATGAGCATGCCGGCTTTTGAGGGTTTCTCCACAGAGGTGTAACCGCTGCGCTCCAGCAACTCAGCCATGGATTCTGAATCCACTGAGTTCTTGGCACAGCCTAATGAAACAAGGTAATAAGTTTTCTTCATGGACCCTTATGGAATAACTGGAGTGATAGTGGGAGTGGGCACGGTGGGGGTAGGCAGCGGCGTGTTGGTAGGCAGCGGTGTGAGCGTGGCGGGCACAGTGACCGTGGGAGTGGCAGTGAAACGCGGGGTAGGCGTCACCAGTCCATCGGAGGTATATTCCATCTCGAAAACCTGCCCAACCAGTCCCAGCAGCCCCTGGTCAACCCGGTTGTAATACACCTGGACGGCGGCTGCGTTTCCGGTGCCGATATAGATCTTGTTATTCCCTGAGAAAGCGTACACATTGCCAGGTACCACCCTGCCGTTGAACTCTTCCTTGCCATCCACTATCACGCGTACGAAGGCATGGTGGAGGGCAACCACCACCAGTTGCACCCGCCCGGCCTCGACGGCATTCAAGGTGGCTTCCAGGTTGGCGGCTTGTCCGACTGGAGATTGCGGTGTTTCAGTGGTGAGCAGGACTGTCCCTGCTACGGTACCGGTTAGCTCAAACCCCAACGGAGTTTCCGTCCCCACCAGCACATCTGAGATCGAGCTGAGCGTGGCGGCCGGTTTTTCCGGCACGCTGGTGCGGATTACCTGGAAAGCACCCCACACCACCAGTGTGAACAAAAGGATCAGGATCGACCCTCCCACCAGCAGGTCAGGGGTAAGGAACCTCCGCCATCCGCTGAGCGGCTCTTTAGCCAGGATCGGTTTGCCATCCTTATTGAGGGCGGCTTCCAGAAGGTTCTTCTCGACGCGCCGCTGCTGCAGCCCCTCGGCATAACGCATCTGTAAAGCCTCACTATTGAGGTCAAGGAAACCGGCATAATTATTCAGCATGCCCCGACCCTGCACAGATGAAGGCAGGTGCTCGATCTCGCCAGTCTCCAACGCATCGATATAGTAAGCGCGGATCTTTAATTGCCGCTCCACGTCGTCTACAGACAACCCGAGCGCTTCACGCTGCTCTCTCAATTGGGCACCAATTTCCACGAACATCTGGCGGGATTTGGAGCCGTCTGACGCCAGGTGAGATTCCGGCGGGGTTGGCTTGCTCGCTACCGGTGAGCGTGATCCCTTCGCTGGTTTATCCGCAGGTTTAGCCGTTTTAATTTCTGTAGTTGTTTCTGCTATTGCCGAGGCAGGTGCTTCCACCCTGTTCAGGCGTTCCACATCCTCAAAAACTGTCGCCGGATTCAATCCCAGGAAGGCTGCGTACAGGCGAATAAACCCCCGGTCCTGTGAAACCGAAGGGATCAGGTCAAGCCGGTCAGATTCGATGGCTTCCAGGA
>DAONEZ010000153.1:0-4995 GCA_035403345.1 Anaerolineaceae bacterium | reverse complement strand
GTTGGGCATTCCGTTTTCTTCCCTTTTGGACTGTTTTTCCGGAGGTCGGACTCTCTTTTTTTGTTGCCATGTTGGTTTCCTTCAGTTTAGGATTTGTGCAGTATTTCCCGTTCGGCGCTACTAATCTCAGACATGAGATCCTCAACTTCTTTCTTCACCGCAGGTTCCGCGTTGGGCATGAACTGCACGAACTTAACCAGATCGCGCGCCTGGCGCAGGATGTCTTTGACGTTGGCTGCGTAGGTGAAGTCCATCCAACCCATGTCGTCTGGAGCGGGCAGGTCTCGCGCTTTCTGGATCAGGGCTCGGGCTTTCTTGATGCGTTCACTGGTGGGGAGCACTTTTGCCATGCGTCGTTTATAGCATAGTTTCGGATTGCGGACAACCGGACTTATTTTTGGTTTTGCGGAAGAGTGCGCGGGTCGAAATTACTATGCACCTCAATCAACGCCCTGATCGCGTCCCAATCAGTGTCCTCATAGGAAGCCAGGCGCATAAACCGCTTGGGGAAGGTACTGCCTTCCAGCAAGCCTCGCGGGTCAGGCAGGAATGCGCCGTGGATGAACGCCAGGTGGATATGGTCACCCTTCACCAGCATCTGGCAGATGCCGGCGCTCACCGGACCACCGCGGTCGGCATGGTAATAGGTGATGCCCCAGCGGTCCAGGCGCTCCGTGGCAGTAGGGGCAATTTCCGCCACCAGGTTGTGAATTTCAACCAGGATATCCAGTTGGTCCCCGGGCAGGTGTTGATAATGAGAATGGATCTCAGAGAGAGTCAGCATGATTCATCATTATCATACCTGAAATCTAAACCAATCGAGTGCCCTGGTTGAGTTAACCACTGTATACTATGTGCTGACCCCTTCACTGATTCATTTGTTTTTTACTGAAGTTAAATATATTGAAGGAAATGATGAATGATAATACAGAAATCCGCCTGCTCAGTGAGTCACTGGTGGATGAGCTGGTGGGCTCCGTGGGACTGCCTAAAACGCGCTTCACACACTGGCTTTTCTGGCACATGTTCCGGCGCGTGACAGACCGCTTCTCTCGCATCGGAGCTCCCTTTGACCGCCTGGTGGGGAAGCAGGGGCTGCCGGCAGCCAGCGACTGGTGCCTGACGCATTTCTGCACCAATATCCAATCGCGCGGGAACGAGCATATCCCTGCCCAAGGTCCGCTCCTGGTGGCTGCCAACCACCCGGGAGCTTATGACGCATTGGTATTCTTTTCTCAACTAAAACGCGAGGATATTCTCTGGATCTCCACCGAGATCCCCTTCCTGCGATTGCTGCCCAACACCCGCGGGCATATACTCTTCACGTCCAGGACGGATGCACAAAACCGCATGCTGGTGATGCGCCAGGCGGTGCAGCACCTGCGCAGTGGCGGAACGCTGGTGTATTTCGCTGCCGGTCATCGCGACCCGGACCCGGCAGTTTTCCCCGGTGCTTCTACCTCCATTGATAACTGGCTGGATGTGTTCGACTCCTTCACCAAGTATGTGCCCGGTTTGCAGATCCTGCCGGCCATTGCCAGCGGAATGGTGTCCGATAAATGGGCACGGCATTTCCTGGTAAAACTGCGCCGCAAGCAGATCGACAGGCACCGGCTGGCAGAATTCGGACAGGTGATCTCACAGCTCCTGCGGCCGGGGAAGTTCTTCCTATCCCCCACAGTTTCGTTTGGCAAGGCATTACTTGCAGAAGAGCTGAAGATGACAAGCCCGGATGGCAGGGTACGTTCCGCGCTCATCCCTGAAGCCCGGCAGCTTCTGCGCCAGCACATGATGGAATTCAACAGGCAGTACTCCTGACCGGAATTAAGCGAAGAAAGTAACCTCCCGCAACCGCCTGCATGCGATAAAATCGGTTGTCTGAAATCATTTTCTCTTTTTGGGGTAAACCATGAATATCCTCGTAGTTAATTGCGGCAGTTCATCACAGGGCTTCAAACTGTATCAGGCGGAAAACGGAGAAGCTCTGCTGACCGGCAAGGCGCGCAACGTGGCCACGAAGACGCAAGCACAGCCTGAGATCGAGTGGACTGTTGCCGGGGTCACCAGCCGCAGAACCGTTGCGCTACCTACACATGCCGCTGCCGCCCATGAGATGTTGAACATTCTCAATGAGCACGGCTTCGAGGTGGATGCCATCGGTCACCGCTTTGTACATGGTGGTGCATTGTTCCAGCACAGCGTGCAGGTGGACGAAAACAGCCTGCCGGGTCTGCGCCAGTGCCTTCCGCTGGCACCCATCCATAACCCCAATTCTATGAGCGTGATCGAGGTTTGCTCCCAAGTGCTGCCGGGTGTCCCGCAGTATGTGGTCTTCGACACCGCGTTCCATGCCCACATGCCCGTTGAGGCACGC
The DNA here is from genome assembly GCA_035403345.1 of Anaerolineaceae bacterium. Lineage (GTDB taxonomy): Bacteria > Chloroflexota > Anaerolineae > Anaerolineales > Anaerolineaceae > UBA6107. The sequence continues at coordinate 2,621 of DAONEZ010000153.1, read as the reverse complement.
CGTTATGCACTGCCGCTCGACATCGCTGAAAAATTCGGCTTTCAAAAATACGGGTTTCATGGGCTTTCTTACCAATATGTCAGTGCCCGCGCGGCCGGATTATTGGGAAAACCGTTGGAACAGGTCAGGCTTATCATGTGCCACCTGGGGACGGGCGGCTCCAGCGTCGCGGCATTCCGCGACGGTCACTCCGTGGAAACTTCCATGGGCTACTCGCCGGTGTCCGGGCTGGTGATGTCCACACGCTGCGGTGATATCGACGCCGAAGTGGTGCTCGACCTGGTGCGTAATAGTTACTCCGCTGACGAGGTGGAGCGCATACTGAACAATCAATCCGGGTTGGTGGGGTTGAGCGGGTTCTCCTCCAACCTGGCGGAGATCATCAGCGCAGCGGAGCAGGGCAATGAACGCTGCCGGGTGGCCTACGAGGCGTACGCCAACCGGCTCAAGTTCTACCTGGGGGCTTACACCTGGCTGCTGGGCGGCGCGGATGCCATCGTGTTCACGGATGATATCGGCTGTAGTTCCTGGCAGTTGCGCCAGAAGGTGCTGAGCGGAGTGGAGCACCTGGGCATCCTGTTGGACGAAACCCGGAACCGGGAACACGATAAAGGAACTGCCGGAGCGATCCACCAGGCCGTGTCATCCACCCAACTGCTGGTCATCCCCACGGACGAAGAGCAGGTGATCTTTGACGAGGTGGTCAGGTTGATGGATGGGAAGAACTGAGAAGTCTCAAGGAATCAGTAATCAGGCACTCAGTAATCAGGCACCCAGGACTTGACATGGTTTTCCTGATTACTGGTTTCTAATTACTTATCATAGATCCCTTTCCATTGGGCTCAATTCTCAGTTCCCCGAGAGTGATACAAACTCCGGGAGTCAAAAACAGGCTCCCGGAGTTGTTTTTTGTTCTAATTTCCCAAATTTGCGAGAATTCGCGGATAGATCTTGAATTTGTTCCCGCAAATTCGCGGAAGAATTACTTATCCCTCAGCGTAGCCAGCCAGGGCCAGCGCAGCAGGACCGGTGTTGATACCCAGCACAGGACCGGTCATGTTGATGATCAATTCGACCGGATGGAACTCAGCCTGGATGCGTTCCGCCAGTTCTTCAGCGTCCTTCAATACGTTGCCGTGCAGTACGGCGATGTGCAGGTTTTTGGCGTCCTTGAAATGGCTAAAAAAGCGGTGATACAGGAGTTCAATGCCGGCTTTGCGTGTGCGCGCCAGGCTGACCGGCTCTACCAGTCCGGTGGAGTGGTTGATGCTCACCAGCGGGCGGATGCGCAGCAGGCTGCCCAGCCACGCCACCGCGTTGCCAATGCGCCCGCCTTTTTGCAGGTACTCCAGCGACTCCATGTACACATACTGCACCATCCTCTTTTTCAGGTCTTCCAGCATGGACAGGATCTGGGGCACGGCCACTCCATTATCGCGCGCGCGTGCCGCGGCCAGCACCTGCCAGCCCAGGCTCATAGTTGGGCTCTTGCCATCCACGACCGACACCGGGATTCTGACCAGTTTAGCTGCTTCCTGTGCCATGTGATAAGCACCACTCATGGCGCTGCTGACGGTGAGCATGATGATCTCGTCAGCACCCTCGGCTGCTGCTTTTTCATATGTCTGCTTGAAATCCATAATGCTGGCTTGTGAGGAGCTGGGATAGACCGGGTCTTTGACCAGGCGTTCGTAAAAATCCACTGCCTTGAGGTTGACATGGTCCAGGAACTGCTCACTGCCCCAGATGATATAGTGCGGGATGATGCCAATGTTGTATTGTTGGAGCAGAGTGTCCGGGACGTCACAGGTGCTGTCCGAAATGATCTTGATCATAAAACCTCACTACAAAATAAATGCCAGACGTGTTCGCTTCAGCGTTTTATATGATATTCCTGCCGAGTGGATACGTCAATGAGATTCGTTTTTATCTCAAAATGTTTCTTTCAAAAGTCATATTCGCTTAAGATGCTCTGTTCGTGCGCAGCGGGGGTATCCAAAGGCTCCACATGCGTAAAGACCAGGCTATCCGGATGCGCAGCCAATATCTCATTTTCAATTTTGGACACCAGTGCGTGACCCTGGCTCACCGTCCAATCACCCGGCACGAGAATGTGCATGCTGATGAATTTGACCGCCGCAGACTGGCGCGTGCGCAGAGCATGGACTTTTCCATTAGCGGGCAGGTCTTTTTGTACGATCTCTTTTATCTTTGCCACCTCATCCTGCGGCAGAGCACTGTCCATCAAGCCACTTACCGAACGGCGCACAATGCCCACGCCGGTCCAGATGATGTTGATGGCCACCAGGATGGCCACAATGGAGTCGAGCAGCGCCCATTTGGTGAGTGCTACGGCTGCCACACCCAGCAGCACCCCGCCTGAGGTCCACACATCAGTCATCAAGTGTTTGCCGTTGGAGGCGAGCGAGATGGAATTGTGCTTCTTCCCGGCACGCTGCAGGATAAGCGAGACCACCAGGTTGGCCAGCGAGGCGATCACCGAGACCAGTAACCCGATGCCCAATTGTTCAAGCGGTTTGGGGTTCAGGATGCGCTCCACGGCGGTATAGATGATGCTGGCGGAGGCTACCAGGATCAACGTGCCTTCGATGCCGCTGGAG
>DAONEZ010000152.1:0-5051 GCA_035403345.1 Anaerolineaceae bacterium | reverse complement strand
AGATCGTCATCACCGGTCAGTACGGGCGGGTTGGCGGCCAGTTTGATCGCCAGGCGGGCGGCATCATCCAGCCCGGTGGCGAAGAACAAATTGCCATCCTGCAGGGTGGTGACAGGGCGGGCGATGAAGTTGATCACCACGGGTTTGCCGGCTTTGCGCGCTTTTTTGAGCACTTCTTCGGCTACCTTGGGTGAAGGCGGTTTGGAAGTGAGCACGATCACCTTTGTTTCGGGGTCGCGAGCCAGCACGTCCAGGCCCTGCAGGAAGGTGATGGCGCCAACCTCAGCCTTGAGGTCGCGTCCACCGGTGCCGATGCCGTAGGTGATGCCACCGCCGAGCTGGTGGATACGAGTGGCAACCTGCTGCAGACCGGTTCCGGCGGCAGCCACGATACCAATGGGTCCCTGGCGGATCTTGTTGGCAAAAGCCATGCCGATGCCGTTGACCATGGCGGTACCGCAATCAGGTCCCATGACCAACAGACCGCGTTCGCGGGCTTCTTTTTTCAGTTCGATCTCATCTTCAATGCTGACATTGTCGCTGAACAGGTGTACGTGCTTGCCCAGGCGCAGGGCTTCGCGCGTCACGGATGTGGCGTAGCGGCCGGCCACGGAGATGATGACCCATTCGGCATCCGGCAGCATTTCCACCGCGGATTCCAGGCTGCGCGGCATGTATTTGTCGTCAGCATTTGATTTTCTGGCGGCGAGCAGCTCGTCGACCTTGGCAAGCGCTTCGTCAGCAGCTTTTTCATCCGCGGCTTTCACCACGATGGCCAGGTCATCCGGCTTGGCGGCATGAACTTCGGGGGTATCCAGTCCGATATGAGAAAGCAGTTCCTTGTTGGATTCAGTTCCCATGACGACGCCGGCATCTTCGACGCCGGGTAACCCGGCCAGGGACCGCTGCAACTGCATCAGTTTGGCTGAGTCATAGTACACACCACTTCGTATTTCAGTTTTAAATGTTGCCATTATCGCTCCTGAGAGTTGAAATAGTAATGAAACTTGCGGGTTCAGAACGTGTGACGCACGAAATGGCGGTCAGCACGAAATCTGGTGGACTGAGGTTGTTAAGTTGCACATGTCATCCGGATTTTAACGGGTCGCTTTTTCTCAAAGCCCTTTGATGACAATTCAATATATCATTAATAAAATAGCGCCGTCAACTTATGTTAATCCGTATATTTATGACAAAGTACACAAACCTGCCATAAACAAACCTCCTCCAATGCCTGTTGACAAGCCGGAGGAGGTCAGAACTTACTGAGAAGTGAAAGAATTAGAGATCAAGGGTCTCAGGAACGCGGAAGTGCTCGTTGGCTTTGCGGACTTCGTCGGTCACGTTGAAGTCCAGGTCCTGTCCGATAACCTGCTTGATGTAATTCTTTACCCGACCCTGCCACATGTCCTGGTTCAGGTAGAAGATCTTGGCGCCGCCCAGCTCATGCTGCTGCTGCGGGAAGGGTTTGGTGGGCTGAGCCATCGACAGACCGGCCATGCGCCAGCCATTGTAGCTCTCGAAGGTTGACCACCATTCCTGGACCTTGAGGAGTTCCATGGCGTAGTAGGTCTTGGCATAGTACATCGGCCAGCCTAATTTCGCGCGGCGGGAAAAGGTGAGGGTGTGCAGGCTGACAGCAACGTCTTTATCCCAGGCGCGGCCATTCGCAAAACCCAACCATTCACCGTCCACCAGTCCAACCATGGTGAAGGGGTCTTTCAGACGATGGCGGCGGACGGCCAGCACTTCACCGTAGACACGCACGCCCACGATATCATAAAAGTCCTTCTCCACTTTCATGACACGTTCGAGGTAACCGAGCATGGGATCGATATCGCTGTCCTGCATGGCGCGGATAAAGAGCATACGGCCATCAGGCAGCTTGATCTGAGCTTCCGGCCAAACCGGCATATCCATCGCAGGAGAGGAGAGAATGCCCTCGATCTCGCGAACATCAATCTTCATTTCTTCAGTCGATACAGGGGTTGGGAGGTCTACTTTCATTTCATCATCCTTTTCTTGTAATTATTCTTTTCGTAAAGTGAGTATAGCATCCGTAAAAGTCAGAGTCAATGTAACTTAATCGGATTAAGACGAAATTTGCGTTTTTCCATGCAATCGTCACATTCAAAACCGGTATATGATTATCAAGCAAGCCATCAACCACAGGAGGTAACGACCATGACAGAAGACCAACAATTACTCACCATTTTCTTCAAGCATGACCAGTCCAAAAACCTGGACGAGATCCAGGCATATTTGCGGGAGAGCGGTTTCTGGAAGGAGTTCCCACCCGAGGGCATGGAGATCCTGTCCTGGTATGTGATGATGGGCATTGGTCACGTGGTTACCATCCGCGTGCCGGTCTCCAGGCTGCGGGAATTGAACATGGTTATTGAGAAACGCGCATGGCACGCATTCCGGACGGAGTTTTACCCCACCTACGAGTTCCTGCCGCATTATCAGAAATTCCACGAAGACGCATTAAAAAAATAATTCCACCATTGAAAAAGACAACCTGCCGCCAGGCAGGTTGTCTGTTGTAAAATTCCGCTTCGGGTTTTATCGCCCGTATTTTTCGAAGATGGGAGCGAAGAGCACTTCCGGGTCGGGGATGTCCGGCTGGATGGGGTAGGAGACCCAGGTGATATTCACGAAGTGCTTCCAGGTGACGTTCTCGGTGGTGATGTTGCCGCCCCAGGTACCGCAGCCCAGGGTAAGGGTGGAGGGCATGCCATTGCTCCAGTCGCCGCCGTTGCCGATGCTCTGCGCCTGGCGCACCAGCATGCGGCTGACCTTGGCTTTGAGCGCCAGTTCCAGGATGTGTTCTTCATTCGTTGAGTGGATGCCGCAGGAGTGACCATAACCATTGAAACGTGTGATATCCACCACCATCTGGACTGCCTGGCTGAACTCCTGGTATTTCCAGAGCGTCAGAACGACAGATAACTTCTCGGCGCAGAACATGTCTTCAGGGCCAATCTGTTCGCCCAACACCATCAGGAAGCGCGTGCCCTGCGGGATGCTGATGCCGGCGATCTCGGCGATCACCTTTACGTCCTTGGCCACGATCTTGCCGTTCAGGTGCGCCCCGTCCGGCCACATGGCGGCTTTCAGTTTGGCCCGGTCTTCACCGGTCACCAGGTAACCGCCCTGTTGCTTGAGTTCATCCAAAAGAAGATCGAAGATGGTCTCGTTCACAACCAGGTTGTTTTCCGAGGAGCAGGAAGTGGCATTGTCGAAGGTTTTACCGCGGGCCACCTTTTTGGCACAGTCCTGAAGGTCAGCGGTCTCATCCACGATCACCGTGGCGTTGCCCACGCCCACCCCGTATGCCGGTTTACCGCTGCTGTAGGCCGCCTTGACCACACCAGCGCCGCCGGTAGCCAGCACCAGGTCCACCTTGGTCATCAATTCCTGCGAGAGTTCCATCGAAGGTTCGGCGATGTATTGGATCAGGTCTTCCGGGGCTCCCACCTTGCGCAAGCCCTTGCGCATTTCCTCGCAGATATAGGCGCAGGTTTTCTTGGCCTTGGGGTGCGGTGCAAATATGACCGCGTTGCGCGTTTTGAGGATGGACAATCCGTTGCACGGCATGGTAGCCGCGGCATTGGTCATGGGGGTGACCGCCCCGATGATGCCGACCGGTTTGGCAACTTTCAATAGTCCCTTCTTGGGGATGCGTTCGATGACCCCCACGGTCTTCACGTCCATCAGGTCGCGCGTTACACTGAGCGCTTTCTTCTGGTTCTTGGCGACCTTGTCTTCGTAGACGCCCAATCCGGTTTCTTCAACAGCGATACGCGCTGCAGTTTCAGCGGTCTCGCGTTTATAGGCTTCCCATCCGACTGCCAGTACCATTTCATCCACTTGTTCCTGGGACCAGTATTCAACGATTTCCTGGGCTTTTCGGGCTTTGGCAAGCATGAGGTCAAGTTCTTCGGTCATAGATCACTCCTCTGTTGAGAAAAATATGTTGATCGCGATTGTTCAAAAAGGATATAACGTTTTTATTATATCTGAATAAACATTTTGCGCAATTATGAAATTTATCTTTCAAAATCCGGGTGAGGTAACGATCCATGAGTCTATCGAGGCGGGAGTTTAGGCATCTGCGGCGGTTGAGGCAGCAGGTTGAGCAGGTGGTCACTGGAGGTCATTCCGGTTTGGTAGCTGGCGATGCTGATCCCGCCGGCGGTTTGGGCATACGGATAAGTTCCAAACCACAAACGGCCATCTTTGGTTTCGATGACGGTGCGCACCAGGTTATCTACCAGCCCATCCCTGGATGTGTACGAGGTCCAGGTTTCCCCATCAAATCGGCTTACTCCGCCTTCCGTACCAAACCACATCTTCTTGTGCGAATCGATCACCATGCAAAACACCCGGTCGTCCACCAGGCCGTCCTTGCGGGTGAGGTTGTGCCAGGTCTTCCCGTCGTAGATGCTCAATCCGCCCACCGTTCCGAACCATATGTTGCCTGAGGGGTCTTCAAACATGGAATAGACGCAATCGTTGATCAACCCGTCCTTTTCACGGTAATTCTGCCAGCGTGTGCCGTCATAACAACCTACGCCTGCGCCGTACCCCTGCTCGTAGGTGCCCACCCACAGCCTGCCGGAGGTGTCGAAGAACACCTTCAGGATCTCAAGTCCGGGCAGGTCCTGGCGCGTAGTATAGGATTCCCACTGCCTTCCATCGAAGCGAAACAGACCGCCCCCGCTGAGCGCAGCCCGCCAGCAACCCACCCACAGGTTGCCGCGCGGATCAAAGGTCATGTTCAATAGGCTTTTTCCAGAGAGGCCTGCCGGTTGGACCTTTCCGTCGCGGATCAGGTTCAATCCGTTATCGGTTGCCACCCAGATCCCGCCGGTCTTGTCCTCTCGGATGCAGGTGACCTCGTCGCTGAACAAGCCCTGCAGCTTTGAGTAGATCTTCCACTTTCCAGAATCCAGGCAGGCCAGACCCCCTCCCCAGGTGCCCACCCAGATGCGCCCGAGCGAGTCTGGAAGATATCATAGATCCAATTGTGCGGCAGCCCGTTGTGG
>DAONEZ010000151.1:0-5115 GCA_035403345.1 Anaerolineaceae bacterium | reverse complement strand
GCTGGCGGAATATCTGCTGCCTCTTATTCGCGTGGGAGGGGGCATGCTGGCGCAAAAAGGTGAAAACGCCCACATGGAAGTTCAATCTGCGGAAAAAGCCTTTAAAATCCTGGGCGGCAACCTGAGACGTATTTCCAAGGTGACTCTGCCCGGGGTGGCGGATGAACGCTACCTGGTTGTGATTGACAAGCGCTCAGCTACGCCAGCGCAATATCCGCGCCGCGCCGGGTTGGCACAAAAGAAACCGTTGTAATTTCAACTGGATCAGATCTTTTTTACGCTTCCAGCAGTTACCTGCCATTTTTCACAGGTTGAAACAAACCCCTCAGGAAATTGACTTGTATCTGCAGTGGTCAGGATGGCCTGTTCAGTCTTCTGCAAGTAATCAAGCAGAAATGCACGCCGGGATTTATCCAATTCAGCCAGTGTTTCATCCAGCAGCAGGATCGGCCATTCACCCGTTTTCTGTCGCAGCCATTCCACCTCTGCCAATTTGAGGGATAGCAGTCCGGTGCGCACCTGTCCGCGCGACCCGAAATCGGTTAAGTCGATCCCGTTGCATTGCACGCGCATTTCGTCACGGTGCGGGCCGATGGTGGTCACCCCGCGGCTGATTTCCTCGCTGCGCACCTGGCGCAGCCGGGCCGCATACCCCTGCTCGAACTCCGCCAGGGTAATTCCATCCCGTTGTACCTGCACCTGGAGTGGTAACGTAAATTGCCCCTGCGGGCTTGAAAGCGGATCATAGGATGGTTGGTAATCCAACCTTAACACCTCGCTCGTCCCGGTCAGTTGAGCATGGATGCGCTTGGCGATTTGCTCGATCTCCCGGATGGCTTCGATGCGCGCCCGCATCAGGACCGCCCCTCGTGAGCAGATCAGTTCGTCCCAGTAATCCAACTGGCTGGCATCCCCACCGCGCTCCCCTAATAGTTTGAGCAATGCGTTGCGCTGTGTGAGTGCCTGGTTGAACTCTGCCAGGGCGCGGGTGTACCCGGAATTTGCCTGGGCGATGCACAGGTTCAGGTAACGTCTGCGTTCTTCCGGTCCGCCTTCGACGATCCTGGTCATTTGCGGCAGGAAGATGACCGCGCCAAGATGGCCTACCACCTGGTTTGGGGTCGTTTTCACACCATCCAACAGCACCTCTTTGCGCAACCGCGAGCCGCCGTTGCCATTGGATTCCTGGATCAAGCGTACCTCCAGTTTATGCGAGCGATCCGAGCACGCATAATGCGCCACCAGGCGCGCAACGCTCAAGGCGTCGCGTGAGGCGATGAAATTTACCAACTGCCGGTCATGCTGGGCATGAAAGGAGGTGAAAGTGGACAGGAAATAAATGGCCTCCAAAAGTGAAGTCTTCCCCTGCGCATTATCGCCCAATAACAAAAGTGTCCGCCGGGGGATGTCCATATCCAGGCGGGAAAAAAGGCGAAAATTGGTCAGGGAAAGATGCGTCAGGTACATGCGTTAATCCAGCGGGATCTCGTCCTCCGACCTGGGTTTCCAGACCTTGTCTGTGCGATCTGTGTAGACGATGCCGTCCAGATGATCAATCTCGTGCTGGAAGATGCGCGCCAGCCAACCTTCGGCCTTAATGCGCACAGGTTTCCCGTGCCGGTTCTGTCCTTTGACCGTGAGAGAAGTAAACCGCTCCACTTCACCGATCAAATCCGGAACTGAGAGGCAGCCTTCGATGCCCAACTCAGTTTCGTCTGAAGTAGGCGTGATCTCCGGGTTAGCTACGATGAACAGCTTGGGCTTGACTTCCTCACCCTCAACCTCATCCGCGTATTCCACCACGATCAAGCGTTCAGAGATGGCCACCTGGGGGGCAGCCAGGCCCACGCCGGGCGCATTGCGCATGGTTTCCACCATGTCGTCCACCAGTGTCTGGAATTCCTTGCCAAACTCGGTAACTTTACGGGCTTTCTTGCGTAAGATGGGATTGGGAACAGTAATAATTTCACGTATGGTCATCGTTTTCTCAATTCAAATAATAACAGACGGGTATTCTAACAAAATTAATCTCTTTTGTCATCCGTGTCGTTCTTCCCTTTAATGACATCGTAGATCTGCAGGAAATCCGCCAATTTTTCCTGCTCTTTGCGTTTCTGGGCATCGTTATACCCTTTGAAGTGAGCAAAGATCTCAGTTTGGATCGCGCCGGGATCATACACGTTATCAAAGGTCAGTTCTTCGTTTCCGATCTGTACGCGCACGGTGCCGAAGTTCAAGATCAACCCAATCAACCCCTTGCGCATGTATTCCACCGTTTGGATATTCCTCAACGGTGCAGAACGGAATTCGGACATCGCCAGAGGTTTACGGTTGATATCCAGAAGTTGGTCGGATGTAATCGTATAGGTATCGTTATGCCAATCAATATACCTGTACAGCCACCAACCGAACGCCCCAACCGTCAGGAGAATGGCGAAGATGTATGCCGTGGAAGCGGACATCCAACTGACCCCGCCGGTCATTTTTACCAGGACAAAGATGACATCCAGCACGAGTAAGAGCGCGGGCAAAAAGGTCTTGCGCAGCAGGATCCACCAATGGGTGCGGTAGATCACTGCCCCCTTCTTCACCTGCCTCAAACCGAAGAACCTGGCCAGCGCATCCAACACGGAGCCGGTGGCGTACATGGTCATGGCTGGCATGCCTGATTTGCTCTTCCACTTCGCGACCTCGGGGTTGTAGTCGTCGCCAAAGCGGCGTTCCAGCAGATTACGCATGCGCTGCTCATCGCTGACCTTGATCTCTTCCGCCACGCGCAAGCGCTCAAACTCCAGCAAACCGAGGATCAAATCCGGAGCCGGCAGCCGTTTGAAGCGCAGGTTGCCGTTGTAAGAATGTAAAGTGATCGCCCCGTATCCAAACAGCCTGCCGATCAGAAAAGTCTCCACCCCGCTGGAGAGAATCGTGCTGAGAGGAAATTCCTGGCGGCTTTCAAAGAAACCAACGAGTTTCTTCTGCAACAGCACGCGCTCTGTGGTTATGAAGAAGTAGTCGTTGGTCCACTCCAGGGCTGACCAACTGGCCGTGACCAAACCAGCCATCAGGATCAGCAACCCCAGGACGACCAGCCAAATTGAGAACCCACGGGAGGTGAAATTGATGGAAAATAACCAACCAGAAAGGCACAATGATATTACCGCCGGTAGAACAATGCGTAGAATGAAAAAGAAGTTATGCCGGCGGGAAATCAGGCGCACGACCTCGGTTTTCCCCAGCCAGGGCAAATGCAACCGGGTGCGGTACTTGAGCGTACGATACAGCAACGTAAAAGCTTTACGCAGCTTTGGATGAGCATTCGCCAGTTCCAAAGCAGCTTCACGGCTGAGACTGGCAATGCACGATTTTTCCACGCACCTGGCATCGGTCAGGCGGTACCCCTCCGCACGCAGCGCCTCCTCGCCGAAGCAACATCCCGGCCCCAGCGTCACCCGCTCAGAGGGCTTTTCCACTTCCTCACGAAATAGCTCCACCTTTCCGGAGATGATCAGGTAGAAATTTTCCGGGATCTCGTCATAAGAGAAGACCCTGGTTCCAGAATGATAAGTAAATTGGATTATCCCGGGTTGAACTCTTGCAAAGTCGTCATCGTCTAATAAATTAAACGGGAAAGTGCCGTGCACGAACTCGTTGTATTGCTCTTCCAGAAAAGTCATACCTTAAGTATATCCAACCTTGACCAAAAAACATCCATAAATCGTCTCAAAAACCGTCCGCCAAACTCTGGTAAAATCCAGTCGTGAGTATTAAAGAAAGCGAACTGGATCGATGAAACGGATCGGACGATTATCACTGATGCGCTGGATCGCGCTGGGGTTGCTGGTTGCGGCGGTCCTGCTGACCGTGTTCCAGCTGGTGGTGTTCAGCCGGTTGAGGTCATCCTTTGCTACAGGTACTGAAATTGCCGGCGTGGATGTGACCGGGCTGGACCAGGAACAGGCAGCCGCCCGCTTGACGCAGGTGTACTCCATGCCGGTCGAATTACGATACGAGGGCAGCGTCATCCAGGTTAAACCAGCCATGCTCGGCTTTTCGCTCAACCTGGCAGCCATGATGACCGCCGCTGACCAGGATCGTGTTTCCCAGCCATTCTGGGGTGCATTTCTAGAGTACCTCTTCAACCAATTACCGTCTGCCACGCAGGTGCCATTAAGAGCCGAAATTGATGAAGAAAAGTTGAGGGACTACCTGGTGAACGAAATCGCCGCCAGATACAATGAAGACCCCACTCCTTATCAGCCCTCTCCCGGCAGCGTGGTGTTTGACCAGGGAAAGCCCGGGCGACTGCTGGACGTGGATAAATCCATCGCAATCATCACCAGCGCATTAAAATCACCCTATACGCGGGTCGCCAAGCTGACTGTCAACCAGGGCGTCTCCTCGCGGCCTTCCCTGCAAAACCTGCAGGTTTTGTTACAGCAGATCATCGCGGTGAACGAATTCACCGGTGAAGTGGAACTTTATATGCAGGACTTGGGCAGTGGGAACGAACTGCAGTTTGCCTACCGCGCGGGCGAGCAGTTGACCCCCGGGATCGCCTTTTCGGCCGAGAGCACCATCAAGATCCCCATCATGGTGGCTGCCTATGCGCGTGTGGGCGAACCAACCCCCTCTGAAGTGGCTACGTTGATGAGCGAAATGATCACCCGTTCGGATAACACTTCCACGGATTCATTAATGGTAGAAACCATGTCCCCCACCCTGGGACCGATCGAGGTGACCAAGAGCATGCGAGACCTGGGATTGAACAACACTTTCCTGGACGGCATGTTCTACCTGGGAGCACCGCTGCTGACCGGAGTAACGACCCCAGCCAACACCAGGACGGATGTGAGTACCGACCCGGATCGGTACAATCAAACCACCCCGGCTGAAATCGGGCAACTTCTGGTGGATATCTACCAGTGCGCTCAAACTGGCGGCGGCAGTTTTGCCATCGTGTTGCCGGGCAAGATCTCCAAGAATGAGTGCCAGTCCATGATCACCTACCTGACCGGCAACCGCATCGGCGTTTTGCTGGAAGCCGGAGTTCCAGAGGGGACGCAGATCGGGCATAAGCACGGCTGGGCCACCGACCCCGTGGATGGCGTAATGCAC
>DAONEZ010000150.1:0-5117 GCA_035403345.1 Anaerolineaceae bacterium | reverse complement strand
ACGATGTTGCGTGCATTGGCATCGGAAAAGCGCTTGTAACGCGATTCCATTTCACGAATGACCCATTGCAATGCCCCGGCCACTCGCTCGGCTTCCACAATGACAGGCGCGAGCAGGTGCGGGATGCCGTTATACCCGGTGAGCTCGACGCGCTTGGGGTCTACCAGCACCAGGCGTAAGTCTGCTGGAGTGTTGTGCAGCAGCAGGCTGGTGAGAATGGCGTTGACCAGCACGGACTTGCCGGAGTTGGTGGTGCCGGCGATGAGCAAGTGCGGCATGGAAGGCAGGTCCGCCACCACCGGCCGCCCGGAAACGTCCTTGCCAAAAGCGAAGCGCAGGCTGGTCTTCAGTTTACGGAATACTTCTGTTTCGACGAGTTCCCGCAGTGAGACGAGGGTAAGCTCGGTATTGGGGACCTCGATGCCGATGTAAGCCTTGCCCGGCACAGGCGCCTGGATGCGGATGCTGGGGGCGGCTAGGGCCAGAGCCAGGTCATCCACCAGGCCGGCAATGCGCGACACGCGCACACGCGTGCGCCCGCCGCGGGATTCGATGAAATCAGGCTCCACACCGTACTGGGTGATGGCAGGCCCGCGCTGGATCTCCACGATATGCCCGGGAGCACCGAAGGAAGCCAGCGTCTCTTCGATGATGCGGCCACGGTCCTTGTCGTAATGTGATTGGACTGCCGCCTGGGTGGCAGGCTCGAGAATATCCGCCACGGCGGGCAGCGGCCAGGGCGTGAGGGGTTTTACGGCAGCCGTGTGCATCGTTGGCTCGGCAACAAACGGAGCAGATGCCGTGTTCCGGGCGGGGGCGGTTGAGGGCGCTGCAGTCGCAGGTTGGGGCTCGCGCCGGGCGCGTACTGCCTGGGCACGGGTGGCCTGGGCGGCGTGCCCGGTCACGTCGATGGGCTTGAAACCCTCCGGCAACGGCTCGAGATCATCGGCTTCAGGCTGGGTTGTGCGGGCGGGGGTAGAAATGGAAGGCAGGTGCGGCTGAGAATACGAACGCGGGCGTTTGAGCGCCGAAAAAAAGCCGGCAATGCGCCGCGCGAGATCAGGCAAGGAGATATCAAACAGGAAGATAAAAGCGATCAGCAACCATGCGATCAGCACCAGAACTTCGCCAGCCTTGCCCAACGACCTGGAGAGCAGTTGGTCGAAGGCAAAACCGATGAATCCTCCGCCCACGCCGGCGCGGGCAGAGGTGATGCCGCCACCATTAAAGAAATGGAACCAGGCCAACAGGTTGAGGTAGAGCAGCAGCGCACCGCCGATGCGCCCGCCGGAGACACGCGGCAGGTTCTCATAGTAGCGCAACAGCAAGGTGATGCCGAGGATGATGAGAATGACAGGGATGATGATGCCGCCCCAACCGGCAATTTGCCCAATGGTCCTGGCGATCCAGCCGGTAAAGGGTCCGTTTTTATCGGTAAAGGGAGCGAGGAGCCCGAGCAGTCCGAGGATGAGCAATGCGCCGCCAATGATGTTCAGCTTCTGGTCGGCTGTGAGGCTGGGGGCGGAATATTTCACCGACTTGCGCGTGGACTTGCGTGAATAGGACCGCGGGCGGGGTGCAGATTTCCGTGTGTAACGTGATTTGGCTTTCGATTTTCGCGCCATATTATCTTCCCTCATGGAAACCGGTGCAGGTTCCATACCATTTTATCATTTTACGAGATCAGAGAACCGGGAAAAGAGAACTGTGAGATGTAGTAATCTGTAATCAGTAACCAGGTTTGGTGAGTTCCTAATTACAGGTTACTTACCACTTTACTCATAATTTTCGTTGTAGATGTAAACGCCAGCGGAGGGAGGGCATCGAGGGCGAACCAGCCTGCCTGGTCAGCGTCATCCGAGGCAGACAGGGTGCCGCTCTGCACGCGGGCACGATAAACCAGGAAGATATCAGACCCGCGATCGTGCTCCCGCCCGGTGAGCAGGTCAAACAATTCCTCGATCTCCACCACCAGCCCGGTTTCTTCCAAACATTCACGGGCAGCTGCAGCCTGTGGATCCTCGTATGCATTCACAAAGCCTGCAGGGATACTCCACTGCCCCTGGTAGGGTGCCAAAACCCGCCGAACGAGAAGCACCTCATTTCCGCGCAACACCAGAACGCCAGCGGCTACTTTGGGGTCTTCGTAATGCACCCAACCACAATCCGGGCAAGTGGGGCGCAATTCTCCCATCTGTAGCACAGGCTGCAATGGAGCTGTACAACGCGGGCAAAATTTAAAGGCTTCTTTTCGGGGCAAATCAGCGCCTGCGCAGGAACAAGGCGGCCAATCCAGCAACCAGCGCGGTTCCACCTGCCACAATAAGCAGTACGAGGCGGCTGGATAGCGGGTTTGCAGAAGGAAGCGCAGCAGCAGGTTCAGTGGACAGTACCTTGCCCTGGGCTTCTTCCTCAGGCAAACCGAGGATCAGGTTGGAGGTACTTTCGCCGCCTGCAGCCGGTGAGTCAGCGGTCAAAGGCGGCTCTGTTGATTTCAATGTCGGTTCCCCGGATGTAAGCGGTGGCTCAGTTGGTTCAATCGGAACTTCTGTGGCAGCCGGTCCACCGCCCAGGCCAAAACCGGGGCCGCCAGCTCCGCCCAAATTGTCTTGAGGGCCATAATATCCTTCGGTAAGGGGATCAGCGCCGCCGCCACCACCTCCACCGGATTGAATCGGGTCCCAATTGATAATATAGGGTGTGGCCTCACTGACAGCAACCTCTGCCCCGCTAAGCATGGCGGCTTCTGGTGCCATCTGGCGGGCTTGCCTGTTTAGCAACAGCCCACTGCCAAACACCACCACAAACATCACTGCAGCGGCGACCGAGACAAAGCTGAGTGCTGGCCGCAGCCAGGGTTGGTAAACAGGACGCTTCACTGTCTGCGGAGAAATTGTGAAGTTGCGCGGGGCGTGTTTTTTGGGAAGAGACCACATCAGGCGGCGGGTGTAAGCCAGCTCGGTGAGGGCTTGTTTGAAGGCTGGATCGGATGCCAGGCGAGTCTCCGTGCGCTGCTTTTCATCCGGAGACAATTGATCATCCAGGTAAGCGGAGATCAAAATGGCATCGTTAACGTTAATTTGCGCTCTCATTCGTGGGCTCCGCTATCAAGACGAAATTGAGCGGGCAGAAGTTCCTGAAAACCCTGCAGGCAATCGCGCAGTTTGAGGCGGGCGCGTGCCAGCCGGCTCTTTATGGTCCCCAGGGGTGTGCGCACGGATTGGGAGACTTCCTCGTAATCCATGCCCTGCACGTCCACCAGGATGACCACCGCGCGGAACTCAGGGGAAAGGTTGTCGAGGCAGTGCTGGATAGCATGTTCGAGCTCCGCCTGGTCGAAGGATTGCTCAGGGGAGGGATCGTCCGAGGCAAGCCAGCGTGGAGAATCGATCTCCTCGCCATCCTCATTGCTGACCGGTTCCAGAGGCACGGTCGGGCGGCGTTTCTGGCGGCGGAGTTCATCATAACAGCCGTTGGTGACCATGCGCATGACCCAGGCTTTGAACGAGCCACCGCGGTAGGTGCGCAGGTTGCGGTAAGCGGAGATAAAGGCATTCTGAACCGCGTCCGCAGCCAGGTCTTCGTCTGAGAGCATGCGGTAGGCAACGTTATACGCCAGGTCCTGGTAGGCTAAAACCAGGCGATTGAAAGCATCGACTTCACCATCGAGGGCTTGCTTGATCAGGGCTTGTTCGTCCATATTAGTTTATTGTAACTTAAACACGGCTAAGTTGAACCTATGAAACTATGCGCAGTTTTGTATTGACGCTTGACACTCGATTTTGGCAAGGTATAATGAAACCATCAAGACCAACCCGGGACTGTATTCCTAAATAGCTTTCCAGAGAGCCGGCGAAAGGTGCGAGCCGGTAAAGCAAAAGGAGTTTTCCACCCCGGTGCCCGTCAGGGCAGGTTGCCTGTGCAGAGGCCAGCGAGCCATAAGCAGACCGGACGCACCGTTAGCGCGTGAATCAAGGCTTTCAGCATTGTGAAAGCAAAAGCAGGTGGCACCACGGGAGCGCCCCTCGTCCTGCAACAGGATGGGGCGTTATAATTTAAGGAGCGAGGTGACCATGTTAGACATCAATGTAATTCGAGAAACTCCCGAGGTCGTGCGCAAAGCCCTGGCAGACAGGCAAATGGACGATGCCCCGGTGGACCTGGTGCTGTCGTTAGATAACGACCGCCGGAGCCTGCTGGTGAAGACCGAATCTCTCAAATCCTACCGCAACCAGGTCTCCAAAGAGATCAGCAAGATGAAAGACCCCGGCGAGCGCCAGGCAAAGATCGATGCCATGCGGCAGGTAGGCGACGAGATCGCGCAGAACGATGAGGTGATCCGCCAGGTAGAGGAGAAGTTACAGTACCTATTGTTGACCATCCCCAATCTCCCGGATGAGTCAACGCCCATTGGCAAGGACGAGAACGAGAACGTGGTGCTGCGTACCGAGGGTGAGCTGCCGCAATTTGACTTTTCTCCGCTGCCGCACTGGGAACTGGGCACCAAACTGGGCATCATCGATTTTGACCGCGGTGTCAAGCTGACCGGATCGAGGTTCTATGTGCTTAACGGCGCAGGAGCCAGGTTGCAGCGTGCTTTAATCGCCTTCATGCTTGATCTGCACATCCGCCAGGGGTATGAGGAACGCTACACGCCTTTCATGGTCAAGGCGGAAACCCTGTATGCATCCGGGCAGTTACCCAAGTTCATCGACAACCTGTATCACGACATAGAAGAAGATCTGTGGATGGTACCCACCGCCGAGGTGCCCCTGACTGGCATGTTCAAGGATGAGGTGATGGAGGAAGGCTCCCTCCCCAAACGATTCACGGCTTACACCCCCTGCTTCCGCCGTGAAAAGATGAGCGCCGGGCGCGATGTACGCGGCATCAAACGCGGACACCAGTTCGACAAGGTGGAAATGTACACCTATTGCACCCCCGAAGAATCCATGCACGAGCTGGACAAGATGGTGGCGGATGCCGAAGCGACCTGTGTCAAACTCGGCCTGCCTTATCGCATCAAACGGCTGTGCACCGGCGACCTGGGATTCAATGCGATCATCACTTATGATGTAGAGGTATGGGCGGCCGGCTGCCAGGAATGGCTGGAGGTT
>DAONEZ010000149.1:0-5136 GCA_035403345.1 Anaerolineaceae bacterium | reverse complement strand
TAGAGAGAGATACAGGAGGTATCCTCGTCGTCCTGGAACCAATCGATCAGGTCAGCGAAGTCCACATCCGCCATGTTACCGATGGAGATGAGTTTTTCAAAGCCGACGCGGCGGGAATAGGTTGCCATGTCCAGGGCGATCAACAGGGCACCGGATTGGGTGATGAGGGAGGCTTTGCCGGGGAGGGGCAGGCAGGGGGCAAAGGAACCGTTGAATTTGTCAGCATTGGAGAGTGAGCCCACGATATTCGGCCCCAGGAGACGCATACCATAGCTCTGGGCGGTGCGCACGATCTCGTCCTCAAGGTCTTTAGCGCCGACTTCACTGAAGCCTGATGTGATCACAATCAAGCCTTTGACACCCTTGCGGCCGCATTCATGGGTGACTTCGAGCATCACCTTGGCGGGAACGCAAATGATGGCGGAATCGATCTCGCCGGGAACAGATTCGATCTCAGGGTAGCATTTGAGTCCCAGGATCTCTGATTCCTTCTGGTTGATCGGGTAAATGGTGCCCTGGTAACCGTCCTTGAGCAGGTTCTTGATCACGGTATAGCCGATCTTGCCGGGGGTTGCTGACGCACCAACGACTGCAACTGATTTCGGGCGCAGCATTTTATTGATCACATTCTTATCCACTGAGTTCCTCCTGATTTAGGTTCTTTTGGGTTTTTTATTGATCATGTTTGTCTATAATAGGCATGAGAACAACGGTCTGATTGTACCCAATTTTTACGCAAACGAAAGTATTAATTAACCAGTAATTCGTCATAAGTTGAGGGTTGCATGGGTCCATTTGGAAAAGCCATTATTAAGCATCGGGAATATATGCCTGGGATAGAACAGATCGCACTTGTGGCTGATGCTGCCATGCAGGCGGCAGATGCCAGCGAAGTGATCCGGAAAAACCTGGCTATCAAAGATAATGTGATATTGGCTGGTGACTCTGAATATAAGTTGACGCCGGACTCCAAATTCATCCTGGTAAGCCTTGGTAAGGCTGCTTCGGACATGACCAGGGCAGCCATGCAAATCGCAGGCGGAAGGATAACCCGCGGGTTGTGCATCCCAAAACATGCTCCACTGGACAATTTCCATTATCCCAATATCGACCTGGTTGTCGGGAATCATCCGGTACCTGGAGCCGGCAGCCTGGAGGCAGGGCAAAGGATTCGCGATGTAGTTGGCGGATTATGCCCGGATGACCTCGTGCTGGTTCTGCTTTCGGGAGGAGGTTCTTCCCTGGCTGTGTTACCAGCAGAAGGTATCACCCTGGAGGATATCCAGCAGACAACTCGCGTCCTGCTGCGCGCCGGGGCGACGATCAATGAAATCAACACGGTGCGTAAACACCTTGACCAGGTGAAGGGCGGGGGATTGCTAAAGATGTCTGATCCGGCGCGTGTGGTGACCCTGATCTTAAGTGATGTGGTCGGGAACCCCCTGGATGTGATTGCCTCCGGACCGACCGTTCCAGACCCGACCACATATTGGCAAGCGCTTGAGATCGTGGAAGGTGCGTCAGCTTTCGGGGAAATTCCGACCGCGGTCAAGGATTACCTGGACAGGGGAGCCAGGGGGTTGCTGCCTGAGACGCTGAAGCCGGAGGATCAGACCACACGCCTGGGTATCAATCGAATTGTTGGAAGCAACCAGGTCTCCTGTGACGCTGCCGCCGCAGCTGCCCGGGCGTTGGGTTTCCGGGCTGAGGTGTTGACCACCAGCCTGACCGGTGAAGCCAGGCAGGTGGGGACCCAGCTGGTTGAACTGGCAAAAGCACGAGCGAATGACGAGCGTCCGTTCGTCCTCATCCTGGGCGGTGAGACGACAGTGACTCTGCGAGGCAATGGAATAGGGGGCAGAAACCTGGAGGTTGCGCTGGGTGCGGTCGAAGGGTTCGCAGGATTGCGGAGCATGTACCTGGTCACATGCGCCACGGATGGCGAGGATGGCACCTCCGGCTGCGCCGGAGCGATTGTGGATGGTTACAGCTTGGAACGGGCGAAGAATTCAGGTCTGGAACCACTCGATTACCTGAATGAAAACAATTCGAAGGAATTTTTTGACAGGTTAGGAGATTCCCTGGTAACCGGCCCAAGCGGAACGAACGTGAACGATATCACCTTCATTTTAGGGCTATAGAAAAATCCCCCGCAGGCGCGGGGGATAATGTTTGACTATTTGGGATACCTGTCCTTGATTGAGGGGATGAGGTACTCCTCAAACGCGCGGGTCTCATCATAATCCTGTGACCAACCCCAATCCCTGCGGGCATCCGTGTCGTCGACGTCAGCCGGCCAGGTATCCACAATATACTGCCTGGCGTGGTCAGGTTCGAAGGTGATGACAGAGTCGGGGAAAGATTTCTTAACGTGGTCATAGAAGTCCTGGGCAGTGGGACTAAAACTGGTGACGTTATAAACCAGTTGTCTCAGGCTCTCACGCGGCGCAGCCTCAAGCAGGAGCAGTGATTTGATGGCATCCGGCATGACCATGAAGGGCAGACGGGAATCGGGGCGTACAAAACAGGCGTATGGCTCTCCCTGGGCGGCGTGGTGCAGCATTTCCGGTCCGTAATCGCTAGTTCCGCCGGTGGGGATGGTCACGGAGCTCACCAGACCTGGGAAGCGCAGGCAACGGAAATCCACCGAGTTTTGGTTTTGATCTTTTGCCAACTGGCGATAATAGCGGCTGTAATAAGTTCCGAGATGTTCGCAGTACAGCTTATTGCAGCCATACATCGTGACCGGGTTAAGCCATTCTTCTTCTTTTACTTTGCAAGCGTTTGTTTTAGCATCAATTGAGGGTAGTCCGTAAGCAGCGATCGAACTGGGGTAAATGAACTTGACCGGTCGGCCTTGCCAGGAGGATTGCTCCACGGCCAGGCGCAGCAGGTTCAACGTGCCTTCTACGTTGACGCGATGCGCTACCTCCGGATTGTATTCTGCCTTGGTGGATAGGATGGATGCCAGGTGGTAAATGGTACGGACGTCATATTCCGACACGAGGCGTCCGAGCGAGTTGTTGTCAAGTATGTCTCCCAGGATGAATCGTTCGCAATAAGGAAGGAGCGAATCATCCAACGGGCGAACGTCCATCGCTACGATGTTCAGGTTTTTCTCTGCGCCCAGGCGGGTGATCAAGCCGTGACCGATCTCTCCGTTGGCACCAGTGATCAAGATGATATCTTTGCGCATTTTCCATTCCTTTGAATAAGTGGGTTACTCACATTATATAAAAAAAGTTCTGGAAGAGTCCAGAACTTTTTCTTGTAAATGGTTATGAAGCGGTGGCTGGTTTCTTTCCGAACCAGGTCTTCCATTCCTTGTTTTCCCACACAACGAGCAGAGGGGCTGCGATGAAGATGGAAGAGTAAGTACCACTCAGCAGGCCGACCAGCAGGATGACTGCGAACTCGCGCAGGGTCACGCCGCCAAACAGAGCCAGGGCCAGTAAGAAGAACTCGGAGGTCATCAACTGGGTGTTGATGGAGCGTTGCAGGGTCTGGATGATGGAATGGTTCGCCAGGGTTTCGAAATCGAGCTTGCGGTAGATGCCGCTATTCTCACGGATACGATCGAACACCACGATCTTGTCCTGTACCGAGAAACCGATCACGGTGAGGACTGCGGTCAGGTAGAGCGAATCGACCTGCCAGCCGAAGAACATGGCACCAAAACCGGTGAGCGCGATCACGATCAGCACATCATGCAACATGGCGATAATGGCGCAAATACCATAGCGGAAAGCGTGCGGAACACCGCGGAAGGCGAAAGTGATGTAAAAAACGACTGCCAAAGCTGACAGGATGACCGCATAAAGAGCCCGGCGGGTAACGCCTTGTCCAATCGACGCTCCCACGCTTTCGGAACGTTGAATTTCAACATCGCTTCCGGCAAGAGTTGAGAGTTCATCAATGATCTTGACGCGAACTTCGTCGCTCAGTTCAGATGATCGGAGGATCAACGTGCCCTGGGAAGTCTCCTGAGACTGGAGGTCTTTGATCTGGTTATTATCGTAAATTTTCTTAATAGCTTCAGTTGACGGGAACTGACCATTGGCGAATTTCACTTCGAGAAGGGTGCCGCCTTTGAAGTCGATCGAAAGGGGAACACCTTTGATGCCGAGCAGGATCAAACCTGAAACAATGATCAGTAAGGAAAGAGCAAAGAAATAGTATCGTTTTCCTAGGATATTCATGCGTTGCCTCCTATGCGCCAAACCACTTCTGGTGTTGGTCTGCTTTGATAAAGTCAGCCACAATGCTCAGAAGTGTGCGCGTCACAAATACTGCGGTGAACAAGGACACGACCACACCGAGAGCCAGCGTCAATGCAAAGCCTTTGACGATGGTGGCACCAAAAGTTGATCCAAACCAGAACAGGATCACGCTGGTAATGATTGTGGCGATGTTGGAATCGCGAATGGAAGGCCAGGCACGTTTCCAACCAAGGTCAATGGCCTGTTTCAGGGTGCGTCCATTGCGCAATTCTTCCTTCAAGCGTTCGAAGATCAGGATGTTTGCATCCAGGGCAGCTCCAGTGGAAAGCAGGAAACCTGCA
This sequence comes from Anaerolineaceae bacterium, assembly GCA_035403345.1. GTDB lineage: Bacteria > Chloroflexota > Anaerolineae > Anaerolineales > Anaerolineaceae > UBA6107. The sequence continues at coordinate 575 of DAONEZ010000149.1, read as the reverse complement.
ATCCCAGAAAGCGTGAGCGTGACCGGGATTATCTTGAAGAGGGCGTAAGTCAGTCCGGCATAGATGGCAACCGCCAAAACAGCAACCAAACCAGGCAGGCGGTAGTAGATCAACATGAAGAGGGCTACGATGATGAAGCCGATCAGGAAGGCCAGCAGGCTCTTTTCGAGAGAATCCTGACCGAGGGATGGTCCAACCACGCGGCTTTCAACAACCTCCACCGGCACAGACAGACGACCATAGCGCAAGGTGACTGCCAGGCTGTTGGCTTCTTCTGCTGTGTAACTGCCGGTGATCTGTCCGCTGCCATCAGGAATGGTAGTGCTGATAGTCGGACTGGAGATGACTCTTTTATCCAGGACGATGGACAGGAACTTGCCGACGTTGGCAGAAGTGTACTCTTTGAATATCTGCGCACCTTTTTCGGTCAGTGTAAAGTCAATGGCATAGCCGCCAGTCTGATTGGCAGTGACCAGAACCGTGTCGATATCTGCACCGGTCATGACCGTATGCCAGACCTGCTCAGTGACAGGTACTTCAGTGGCTGCGGCTTCAGTGGCTGCGACTTCAGTGGG
>DAONEZ010000148.1:0-5142 GCA_035403345.1 Anaerolineaceae bacterium | reverse complement strand
CCTATGCCCCTCCGACAAAAGGCGTATCTTTCGACGATACCAGTGGAGGAGATGCCATTGACAGCAAAGAGTTGCGCGATGTGCTCGCGACTGCGACTTCAGGAGGAACCTATCCGATCGACATTGTTGGTCTGGATGCCTGCATGATGGCCATGGATGAAATCGATACCCAGATCAAGCCTTATGGACTTATCCGCGTCAGTTCTGAAGAGACCGAGCCTAATGACGGATGGCCATACGACACCATCCTGTCTGCATTGAAAACAAATTACACCTGGAGCGGCTCACAACTGGCTACCAAGATCGTGGATGATTATTACAGTTCCTATGGAAATGACCAGACCCAATCCGCGGTTAACCTGGGTTCACTCTATACTACACTGAACACAGCCGTTGATTCCTTTGCCCAGGCGATGATCAACAATGGCAACAACTGGATTGCGGAGCTCTATAGTTCACGTAATAATACGACTCAGTTCAGTTACACTTATTACGTTGACCTGTGGGATTTTGCTGATTGGGTAAGAATAAATGTATCAGACCCAACGATCAACGCTGCTGCAATTACTGTAAAGAACGCTATAACCGCAGCAGTCATCCACGAGCATCATGGCACAGCCTGGCCCTGGGCCCGCGGGATCAGCATTTACTTCCCCAAGACCTCAGGTGAATATGACGCGCGCTATGATGGCAGTTCCGGCTTTTTGGTTTTGACCGCTAATACCCACTGGGATGAGTGGATCCACAAGTACCACGTCTTCGCCAGTTATCCGGCTATGTTTGCCAAATCCAGTCCTGCCAATGGTACTACCAATCAACCCGTCTCACCTGCATTAACTTGGGGAGCAAGCTCGGGGGCAACATCGTACGAAGTCTGTACCGATACTACCGATGATAACGCTTGCAGTACTTGGGTCAATGTTGGAAATGTCACCACAATCAATGCCAGCGGGTTAAGCCAAAATACGACCTATTACTGGCAGGTACGCGCAAATAATAGCTCTGGTACTGTTTATGCGGATCATGGAGCCTGGCGCAGCTTGACCACCGGCACCCTGCCCGGAACCTTTAACAAAACTTCGCCAACCAGTGGAACTAGCAATGTCTCCTTGAATACGACACTAAGTTGGGGCACCAGCACCGGAGCGACAAATTACCAATATTGTTATGACACCACCAACGACAATGCCTGCAGCACCTGGATCACAACCACTTCTACCAGTGCAGCCATAAGCGGGTTAAGCCAATACACCACATATTACTGGCATGTTCTCGCTAACAACAGCATTGGATACAGATACTCCAATACCTCCAGCACAGCCTTCTGGTACTTCACCACGGGCGGCATTCCAGGCGCGTTCGGTAAATCCAGCCCAACGAATGGCGCTGCTGAGGTAAGCCTCAACCCCACCCTCTCCTGGGGAACTAGTACCAATACTACCAATTACGAATACTGCTACGACACCACTAACGACAACGCCTGTTCAAGTTGGGTCAGCGTTGGAACTGCAACCAGTGTCGCACTGAGTGGACTTAGCCCAAGTACAACCTATTACTGGCAGGTAGCCGCCAATAATACCTTTGGCTTCCGTTATGCCGATGGTGCTCCCACAGTTTTCTGGTCATTCACAACTGGCAGCCCACCGCTTGCCTTCTCGAAGGTCAGTCCCGCGAATGGTGCCACCTCTCAGCCCATCAACCTCACCCTCTCCTGGGGAGCCAGTGGTGAAGCATTGGAGAAATTCCTGGCTTATGAGTACTGCATAGACTTGATCGACAATAGCGATTGTGACGACTCGTGGATCTCAACCGGGGCAGCAACCAGCGTGACTCCAAGCGGATTGATGAACAACACGCTGTACTACTGGCAAGCCAGGGCTCAGAACGGAAGCGGTTACACTTACGCTGATGCTGGAACCTGGTGGTCTTTCAAGACCATTCCGATAATGATCACCAAGACCTTCACCTCCCAGGGAGCTAACGACGGCTGGGTACTCGAATCCACCGAGACCAGTAACATCGGTGGATCAATGAACAATTCCAGCAACGTGTTCTACCTGGGTGACAGCAACAGCAAACAACAATATCGAGGAGTGCTATCCTTTGCCACAGGAGCTGTCCTTCCGGATAATGCTGTCATCACCTCGGTGACCCTCAAATTCACCAAGAGCACTATCGTTGGCGGTGGCAACCCGGTCACCCTGTTCCAGGGCTTCATGGTGGATATCAAGAAGGGCTTCCTGGGCAGCGCAGCCGCCCTGCAAGTGGCTGATTTCCAGGCTTCAGCTCCGAAGACGCTCGGGCCGTTCCTCACCACCCCGGTGGGCAGCCTTTACACTTTCAATCTGAACGCTGGCAAGGCTTACATCAACAAGCTTGCTACTGGCTCCGGTCTCACCCAAATTCGCCTGCGCTTCAAACTGGATGACAACAACAATGCCATTGCAAATTATCTCAGCCTGTTCACAGGCAACAACTCCACCGGGAAACCCACCCTCGTCGTGAAGTACTACGTTCCATAACACCGTTCCAATCAAGCTCAACGCCCCCGCGAGAACGGGGGCGTTTGATTTTCCTTGTCAGATTAATTGAGTGAATTACGGAAGTACGTCTCTGAGTTTCGCCGGCAGGTACGCATAGAATTCCGTGGCGCTGACCACATCGTCCAGGGACACGTTCTCCGTGGGAGTGTGCGCGTCCACCTCATCGCCCGGGCCAAAACCGATCGACGGAATCCCCGCCTTGCCTGCCCAGTAGGTGCCGTTGGTGGAAAAGTCCCAGGTACCCAGCGGGCGATCCTCGCCCCACAGGTCGCGAATGGACTTGAGACCGGACTGCACCAGCGGGTGACTCTCCTCCTGCAGCCAGGCCGGGAAGTACTTTTCCAGCGGGAAGCGGAAACCGGTGTAGGAGGGTTCGTCGTAGAAGAGCTCCTCCACCAGGATCTCATTCTGCAGGTAATCCGGGATCAATCCCTTAATCAAATTGATGACATCGTCGTGCGGTTCATTCAGTGTGATACGCCGGTCGATGAAAATCGTGAACTGGTCCGGCACAGCGTTGAGTGAATTGGTGCGCGCCTGCACATCCGTAATGGCTATGGAGGGGTGCCCGAGCACAGGGTGGCTGCCCTGCCCGAAGCGCATGCGCCGGTCAAGCTCTCGGATGAGGTTGATAATAGAGATCATCTTATACACAGCGTTGTCGCCCAGGTAATGCACAGCGGCATGCGCGGAGCGACCGGTGGCAGTGATCTTCAGTTCGATGCGCCCCTTATGACCACGGTAGATATTCATTTTGGTGGGCTCGCCGATCACCACAAAATCCGGTTTAACCTTTGGATCGGCTTCCACAAAAGCGTTGGGACCGATACCGTCGCACCACTCTTCCATATTACCGAAGTAATACACGGTGTAACCGTCCAACAGTCCCAGGTCGCGGGCGATCGCCAGTCCGTGCACCATGCCGGGAGTGCTGCCTTTTTCGTCGCACGCCCCGCGGGCAAACAACTTGCCATCCTCCACCTTCCCGATGAAGGGATCCCACGGCCAGGTAGCGCGGTCACCCACACCTACTGTGTCGATGTGCGAGTCATACACCAGCACGCGCGGACCGTTGCCAATGCGCCCAACGGTGTTACCCATTTTGTCAAAACGTGCCTCGTCGTATCCCAGGCGTCGCATTTCCGCTTGGATGCGCTCCCCCACCGGGCCGATCTGCGACTCCATGGAAGGGATGGCGCAAATATCGCGCATAAATTGGATGATCTCGTCGCGCCGCTCTGTCACACGTTGTTTGATTAACCGGGTTGTGTCCATTAGATATCCTTCGATTAATTAATTAGTTTTTTATCGGCTTGCCAATAAAATCCAGCAAGTGTGAGTATTTTACATTGGTGTTGGATACCTGTCTACATGGAGCGTGTTTTTGGGTTCAGCGCATCGTTCAAGCCATCTCCCAGCAGGTTCCACCCGATTCCGAACAAAATAATGGCTAGCGTGGCCGGCAGGAAGACCCACCAGAACTTGAAGATGCCGCCCGGGTTATAGATCCAATCCCGACCCAGCACCAGGATCTCACCCCAGGGGGAATTGCCTCCAAACCCGATAAACACGAAGGTCGCCTGTAATACCACCAACGCGCCCACATCCCGGGCAGCCATGACGATGATCGGAGCCAGTGCATTGGGAATGATGTGGCGATTGAGCAACCGGAGGTGCCCGGCACCCAGCGCTCGTGAAGCCATGACAAATTCTTCCTGTTTGATATCCATTACCAGGGTGTTCATCATGCGCGCGTAGGGCATCCAGCAGAAGAGAATGAAGGCAATCAACACCGGATCAAGATTGAGCAGGAAATTGATCAATTGCGGCGTATTAGCTGGCAACTCAACCCAATTTCCGGCGGAATCAACAAAGAAGACAAATCCCCTTTGGATCACTACACCCGCATTGTTTAAGGTAATTGTCGCCAGTTGTTGGATGAGGATGATCCCTGCAATTATCGGGAATGCCAGAAAGGCATCCGTGATGCGCATCAGCAGGTTGTTTAGGAACCCTCCAAAGTACGCGCTGATCGCCCCGATGAACACACCGATGATCGTGACCAATGCAGTCACCAATAACCCGAATGAAAGCGCTTCGCGTGCTCCCCAAACCACGGCGTGATACACGCTATCCCCGCCAAAGAGCGTTCCCAAGGGAGCATCCGCACTGGGTGGCTGCGGCTGACGCTCGTAGTAGTCGCCAACCTTCATGAACGGACCCGGGTTCTTTGGATCATTGGGCGAAAGCCAGGGTGCCGCAACCGCCACAAACACAAAGAATAGTACCAGGATCAACCCCACCCAGTTCTGCCAGCGCGAGAAGAAGCTCTTTATAATCTTCACTTCATTGCCTCTTCGCCAGGCGTGGATTTACGAAGAACTGCAGCAGGTCCAGGATGGCCATCAGCAGCAACACCACAATCACGCTGTAGATGCCGAAACCCAGTGCGGCCGGGGCATCCGGGATCTGGTCCATGCTGCGTACCGCAATTGTAGAGATACCGTGAAAGTTAAAGATGATCTCCACCACGTACACACCTGTAAGCAGTGAGGTCGCCGAAAGGATGCTGCTGGTCAGTGCCGGCGGCAGTGTGTTG
>DAONEZ010000147.1:0-5148 GCA_035403345.1 Anaerolineaceae bacterium | reverse complement strand
CGTTCCGCAATCCGCTGCTTCTGCGCCTGCTGCGTTGGATCGTTTCCTGCCCGTCTATGCCCCGGGTATGCTCCGCAGTTGGCTGCTAGACCACCTGCCGCAGGATGGGCTGGTATTGGATCCTTTCGGCGTTTCCCCGCGCGCTGCGCTGGAAGTAGCCCAGGCCGGCTGGCGGGTGCTCATCGCATGCAACAATCCCGTGGTGGCTTTCGAATTGCGCCTGATGGCCAGCCAACCCCGGGCTGATGAACTGGCCTCCGTGTTCACCGAACTCGCGTTACAGCGCAAGGGATCTTCCACTCTTGAGGGTGCAATCCGCTCACTCTATTTCACGCGCTGTGCCAGTTGCGGCAAGGAGCTGGAAGCGGATGGCTTCCTCTGGCATAAGTCTGAAAGCGTGCCGTTCGCCAGGCTCTACCGCTGTCCGGGTTGCGGAGATTCCGGGGAGCATCCCATCACAGATAGCGACATCCAGTTATTACAGAGCCTGCAGCGTTCCGATATTTTGCACCGGTCCATGGCGCTTGAAAAAGTTTTGGGGCGCAAGACGGAAGGACGCGAGAACGTACAGGAAGCCCTGGCGATCTATCCTGCCCGGCCGCTTTATGTCCTGTTCACTCTGATCAACAAGATTGACGGCATGTCACTCACCCCGCGCAAACGGGACCTGCTGCATGCCCTGCTCCTGCCGGTTCTGGATGCCGGTAATGCCATCTGGTCCTATCCCGAAGAACGCGAACGCCCCCGGCAATTGAGCCTGCCTGCCACCTACATTGAAAAGAACCTGTGGATGGAACTGGAACGTGCGGTGGAGCTGTGTGCACAATCCGGCACAGCCATTCCAGTGACAACCTGGCCGGAGACTCCCCGGGAGAACGGTATCAGCCTCTACCCGGGCAGGATGCGTGAGCTGACTGCCCTCCTGCCAAAAGATGTTGTTCCCGGGGCAATTTGCTGCGTCTTCCCCAGGCCCAACCAGGCGTTCTGGACGTTGTGTGCGCTGTGGTCAGCCTGGTTATGGGGGCGGGAACACACCGAGGGCTTCCTCAGCGTCATGGACCGGCGCAGGTTCGATTGGAATTGGCACACGGCAGCCCTGCATTCGGCATTGGCACCTGCCGCTTCAGTTTGCGCAGCGGGCACGCCGGTATTCGGCATCCTGGGGGAGCCGGTTCCGGGGCTGGTGAACGCGGTGATCGAATCCACTTCGGTGAGCAATTATGCCCTGCAGGGTTACGCATTCAAGAACCCGCGCGATCCCATCCAGATGGAATGGAAGACCGCACCACTGCGCAGGGAAGTGAAACCGGTCAACACACAGAAGATCGCCCGCGAAGCCATGCGGGAAGTGCTGCAGGAGATTGGGGAACCAACCGCCCATATTGAGATCCACACCGCCGCCATGAGCCTGCTGTCGCAACGGGAGGCTTTCCCCCCTTCAATACAACTTCTGACCACTGAGAAAGCGGCTGAAATTCAATCCACTCTCACCAAACTGAAAACCGACAACACCTTTTTACGCCGCATGGATGCCACCGCCCAGGACCCGGAAAGCGGATTGTGGTGGCTGGCGCAGCCGGAAGGCTGCCAGACTCCCCTGGCAGACCGGGTTGAGTTGGAATTGCTTTCCTGGCTGCAAAAGGACATCACCATCCGCTCGCAGGATATTCTTCCCAGGCTTTACCAGCGCTTCCCCGGTGCGCTCACACCGCCGGATGACCTGATCCGCAGTTGCCTGGAATCTTATGCCGTTCCAGATGCAGTCAACAAGACCTGGACGATCAAAGATTCGGACGCTCCTGGCAAGCGGGATTTTGAGATAGAAGTAATCACGGCAGAACTACAGCATCTCTCCAGGAAATTCAATCTCGAGAGTGAAAGCAGCGCTCCTGCGGTATGGACCTTGCCCGGGTTGCAACCGCAGATACTTTACCGTTTATTTGTTTCTGCCACGGCAGTTATTGACCGTGTGGGGTTCAAACAGGACTCTGCAGATATTGACACCATCTTTATCCTGCCGGGTAGCCGTTCCGGGCTGCTTAAATTTAAGATCGAACGCGATCCATACCTGCGGGAAAACATCACACCCCGCTGGCATTTCCTGAAATTCAGGAGTCTGCGAGGTATCCTGACCCGCCCGGATATTTCACTGGAGCTTTGGAACGTTCTGATGGACTCCGATCCCCTTAGCAGGGATGAGACCACTCAATTAACGATGTTCCAATAAAGGGAAAAGTGTTTAACGTACCTGCTTGAAATTGATCAGCAGTAGGTTCTTATCACATTGGGAATAAGTATCGATCCTGATCAGGTCAGATAACGGATGAAGATCCTGGTCGAACAACTGGATGACCAGGGTGCGGGTCGTATCCAGAGGCTTGTTGCCCAGGTAAAACTCATACCCGGACTCGCCGTAGATGGCAGCGGCTCCGCCGGTGAGGGTGGTCATTTCGATCTCCTCGTCACCGTATTCACCCTGCAGCCGTACCTGTAACATCTGCACCGCTCGCCCCTGCAGGTCGACCACCCGTCCGGCAATGCCCTGCCAGGTGCAGCCGCTTTGCGGCCGGAACAGGATGCTGGACATGGGTGCAGGGATGCCCTCGAGAGCGTAAGAGTATTTGGCATTGGGGTCAGGCGTATAAGCCCAGGGCGTTGAGGTTAGGGTGGGCTCGAGCGTGGCCGTGGGAGATTCAGTCGCGCTGGGCTGCAGCGTATAAGTAGCAGTCTCGCGTAAAAACGGCGTGAAGGTAGCACTCGGAATTGCCAGCACGTGCGTTACAGTGCTTGTCGGAGCAAACGTACTCTCCGAAGCGGTGCGTGTGATGGGTGGCGGGAAAGGATTCAATTTTGAATACGGATTGAAGAAGATGATCCCGAAGTAAATTAGCACCAGGACGGTGGCGAGCATCGAAAAAATGCCCACAAAGCGCCAAAAGATCTTTCGCCTTCTGCGCTTCATCCTTCGTATTTGTCGTTGTCTGATGTATTCCGGGTCAGTGAAGTTCATGCTGAGCCATCTCTCAGGTTCGTTGGTTGCCCCGTGGTTATGGAACGAGGATTTGGATCGTACTGGCAGCTTTCTGCTGGGTCAGCCAATCAGCCAGGGCTTTCTCCTGCAGCATGCGCCTGGCTTCCACGGACAAGGGGTGTTCGGCATCCCGTTCAACGAGAAAAACGATATGAAACCCGATATCACTCTTGATCACCGCGGTGTATTGACCGGGTTGGAGTGCAAACACAGCCTCTTCTACTACCGGTTGTGTCAGAGTGCCGCGCGGGAACCATCCCAGGTCGCCACTGAGCACTGGATCCTGTTCCTTGGAGAGGTCGCTGAAAGGCGTTCCAGCCTGCAGATCAGTATAGGCCGCCGTGGCTTCCACCTCACTCTGGTAGATCAATTGGCGGGCATGCACCTGGTCGGCTGTCGTCGGAACAGCGTCTGCAATCTTATCCCGCTGCCAGGCAGCCAGGAGAGAGCGCTTGAGGTACACGCGGAAGGAGTCGTCTGAATAACCATAAGTGGACTGCCATTCACCCAGTTTCTCTGCTCCGCCAATCTCAGCGATGATCTTGTCGATGCGCGCCTGTAAATCAGCATCACTGACAGCGTACCCGGCCTGGCTGGCTGCCTGGGCAAGCAGCAATTCATCAGTGTAATTGTCCAGGACGGTCTGTTTCTGTTCCTCCGGGGTCATGCTTTTCCCGGTCTCCTGCAGCGCCATTTGCAGGCGGGTGAGATCGGCTTCGTAATCCGCCAGTGGAATGCCCTCGCCATTCACCAGGATTGCCATGGGCACCTGGGTAGGAGTCGGAGGAACCGGGGTAAGTTCAGTAGTTGGGGTTATTGCCAGGGGAGATTCGGTTGGGATTGCGGTCGGTTTGGAGCAGCTCACGAGGAGGAATGCAAACACCAATAAGAGAGAGAGTGATCGGTAACGTTTCATCGCGATGATTATACACGAAATCAATTATAAAAAAACTGGCAGGCCTTTCGGTCTGCCAGTTGGTAGTACGTAGAAATTCTTAATAATCCATCGGGGGTGCAGCAGGCGCCGGGGGATTCTTTTCCGGGATCTCGGTAACGAGAGCTTCGGTGGTCAGGATCATGGCTGCAATGGAGGCTGCGTTCTCGAGCGCGCCGCGGGTCACCTTGGCAGGATCGCCCAGGCCGCCCTTGATCATGTCGATGTAATCGTCGCGGATGACATCATAACCAATGTTGATGTTCTTCTTGGCTGCCTGTTCGCTGCGGACCTTGTCCAGGATCACAGCGCCATCTTTGCCGGCATTCTCGACGATCTTCTTCATGGGCATCTCGAGGGATTTGCGCACGATCTTGACGCCGATCTGCTCATCTTCGCTGTCCAGCTTGAGGCTGTCGAGCACACCCATGGCATTGATGAGGGCAACGCCGCCGCCGGGGACAATACCTTCCTCAACCGCCGCGCGGGTGGCAGAGAGAGCATCTTCAACACGATGCTTCTTTTCTTTCAACTCGGTTTCAGTAGCGGCACCAACACGAATGATGGCAACGCCGCCGGAGAGTTTGGCCAGGCGTTCCTGGAGTTTCTCGCGGTCATAATCGCTGGTGGTCTTGTCGATCTCGATGCGGATCTGTTCGATGCGGCCCTTGATCTGGGCTTCATCACCTTTACCGCCGATGACAGTGGTGTTGTCTTTATCAGCAGTAACCTTTTCGGCACGGCCGAGGTCGGAGAGGACCACGGTCTCGAGTTTGCGGCCAGTCTCTTCGGAGATGACCTGGGCACCGGTGAGGATGGCAATATCCTGCAGCATGGCCTTGCGGCGATCACCAAAGCCGGGGGCTTTGATGGCCAGCACGTTGAGCATGCCACGCAGTTTGTTCAGAACCAGGGTGGCCAGAGCTTCGCTGTCAATATCTTCAGCGATGATCACCAGGTCGCGCTTGCCGGTCTGGACCAGTTTCTCAAGGATGGGAACGATATCCTGGGCGGCAGAGATCTTCTTGTCGTAGATCAGGATGTAAGGTTCGGGGATGATGGATTCCATCTTGTCGGAATCGGTGATGAAGTAAGGGGAGATGTAACCGCGGTCAAACTGCATACCTTCGACGTATTCTTTTTCGAATTCGAGACCCTTGGATTCTTCAACAGTGATGACGCC
>DAONEZ010000146.1:0-5180 GCA_035403345.1 Anaerolineaceae bacterium | reverse complement strand
CGTGCCCGCCTTCGTCGCCCGGGATATCATGGACGCGGACCTGGTCATGACCCTGCGCACCTACTACCGCTCGCGCCAGCAGCCCATCACCGAAGCGGAAGCGCGCGGCATCCCCATTTTTGTGCTGCGCGCCAACACCATCAACCAGATGGAACAGTCGCTGGCCGAGTTGTTCAACCTGCCGCAGGACTCCAACGCAGGTAATATAGATGAAATTGCCAACCAGACTGAATCCGCCATCCAGGCCGTGTTGAACGGACAACGCTGGGTGGACCTGCCGCCGGCCTCCTCCGCAGTGCGCCGCATCCAGCATGAGATGGCCCGCCAGGCGCAATTGGTCTCACACTCCTACGGCAAAGATCCGAACCGCCGCGTTCGTATATTCCGCGAATAATAGAAGGTCAGCCATGTTCATAACGCTCGAGGGTCCCGACGGAAGTGGAAAAAGCCTGCAGATGGCACCGCTGGCGGAGTATGTGCGCAGCCTGGGCTACGAAGTGCTCACCACGCGCGAACCCGGCGGAACAGCCATTGGCGACCAGATTCGCGAAGTGATCATGCGCATGGACAACAAGTCCATGAACCCGCGCACCGAGATCCTGCTCTTTTGCGCCGCCCGCGCCCAAATCGTGGCGCAGGTCATCCGCCCGAACCTGGAGAAGGGCGTGGTGGTGATCAGCGACCGCTACGCCGATTCCACCCTGGCGTACCAGGGCTACGGTCACGGTCTGAGCCTGGAAACCCTGCGCCAGATCCTGGACTTTGCTACCGGCGGTCTCAAACCCGACCTGACCCTGCTGCTGGATGTAGATGTTGAACAAGGGCTTTCCCGCAGGCATACCGGCGGCGGGGAATGGAACCGCCTGGATGATTATGAAATGGAGTTCCACCAGCGCGTACGTAAGGGATACCTGGAGTTGGCCGCTGCCGCCCCCGAGCGCTGGCAGCGCATCGACGCCGGGTTGACCCCTGATGAGGTCCAGGCGCACATCCGCCGCGTGGTTGGTTCAAAACTTAATCCTAAATAATCCTGGTTCAATTTGAAGCCCTTTCGAGGAGCCCATGACTTCCACCACCGTTCCTGACCGTTCGCGCGGCCTTTCCATTGCACAACTCGTATTGAGCATCATCGCACTCACCATCACATTGGTTTCAGCCCTGACCATGCTGATCCTGTTTAACGTTCCGGGACTCTCAATGATCGGTACCCAACCGCTGGAGCAACTTAAAACGTTCATGTGGGTGAATGGGTTGATCGGTCTGATTGCCGTGCCCTCGCTGGTGCTTTCCATCCGGCGCCTGGCCGGCAGGCCCGCCCCTCAGAGATTGCGCCACGGCCTGCTGGTTGCCAGCCTGGCCCTTCTGTTGGTTCCGTTATTGGTATTATTGGTAGAAAAAAATATTCCCGTGTCTCTTCCGGCAGGGATCATGGCGCTCATCAACGTCCTCGTGGTCGGGCTGCCCTTGTGGTGGTTGATCGAGCTGGGCAGCCGCCGGTTGAAATCCGGCAGCCGTCAACGCTGCTGGGGTCTCTCCACCCTGAGCCTGTTCGTCACCATGCCGGTCATCATGACTGTGGAAATTCTGTTTCTGCTGGTAGTGGTTGTCTTCGGCTCTGTTTGGATCACCCGCCAGCCGGGGTTCATCGACATAGTGAACCAGTTGCAGAACCAACTGATGATGAATCCATTTGAAATACAAGGGTTGGTGCGATTGCTGGAGCCCATGCTCACCCGGCCCGAGGTGGGCGTAGCTGCCCTGCTTGGCATTTGCCTGTTCATCCCCCTGATCGAAGAATTCCTGAAACCCCTGGGACTGTGGTTCCTCTCCAGGCACGACCTGACGCCGGCTGAGGGCTTTACCGCCGGGTTGGTCTGCGGCGCTGCGTTTGCGCTGTTGGAAAGCTCGCTGTCATTGACTGCCGTTTCTGGTGAAGCCTGGCTAACCACAGCGGCGGGCAGGCTCGGCACCGGACTGCTGCACACGCTCACTGCCGGGTTGAACGGCTGGGCGCTGGTGAGTACCTGGAGGGAGGGTAAGTTCCTTCGCCAGGCGGCGGTATACATTCTCACCGTCCTGCTGCACGGTACCTGGAACCTGTTTGCCTTGCTGGCCGGTCTGCGGGAGGCAGGAGGTCAATTCCAGTCCCTGGTGAACCCGGGCCTGGCGGCGGCTTCTCCCTGGGTATTGGGCGGATTGGCTGCACTCATGCTGGCAGGGTTATTCTTCGCCAACTTTAAGCTACGCCCGGACGAAACGCCCCTGATGCTGCCACCCGAGCTCCCCCAGGTATTAGAGTAAAATTATTGCATTAATACTCTCTTTAGATCTGTCCTTACAGGAAAAACCATGAAAGCTTCCCGACTTCGCAGGATCATCAATTGGTTATTATTGCGCTTGACGCGCACCGAGATATTCGGGCTTGAAAACGTACCGGAAAGCGGCGGATTGCTGATCGCCACCAACCACATGAGCCGCATGGATATCCCCGTTCTGTTTATTAACCCCAAGCGCCCCGACATGACCGCCCTGGTGACCACAAAGTATCTGAAACACCCGCTGCTGCGCTGGTTCATCGTCACCGCCGAAGGCATCTGGCTGGACCGCGACACGGCGGATTTCTCTGCCTTCCGCAAGGCGGTCGAAGCCCTGCAAGCCGGAAAAGCCATCGGCATAGCGCCAGAAGGCACTCGAAGCACCACCGCCCAGCTGTTGGAAGGCAAACCCGGCACCGCCCTGCTGGCCTTGCGTACCGGCACACCCGTCATCCCGGTCGCCATCGCGGGCACCGAGGATTCGGTCAGCAAGATGCTGCATTTCAAGCGCCCGCACATCACCGTGACCTACGGCAAAGTCATCACCCCGCCCAAATTGGACCGCGGCAACCGCGAACACCAGTTGCAGAACCTGACGGACGAGATCATGTGCCAAATCGCTGCCATGCTGCCGGAGAAATATCACGGGTTCTATGCGAATCACCCGCGCCTGCAGGAAATTCTCGCTGCGCAGGAGCCAGCCAACCCGGGGAAATGACGCCCCTTCATTGGGTGCATAATTCCCCGCGGATGGGACATTCATGGCACAAGCCAGCCAGCCCTCACAGCTCCCGGCTCACCCCCACAGCAAGCCGCCCTCGCTGATCATTTCAGCCCTCATCGGTCTGCTGCTGTTTGCTGCATTGGCCGGGCTGCTGGAAGCCACGCTGCGCATCCCCAGGGTTGAAGACAAACTGCCATTGCGTTCGCTGGGCATCTACCATGCCCAATTCGAGATCAAGTGGTTCAAGCTGCAGGAGTACGTGCGCGCGAACGGCGGCGTGGACGTTATCCTGCTGGGTAACTCCATGGTGAACACCGGCATCAATCCCCAGGTGCTGGCCAATGAATACAAGGCCATTACCGGTGAGAAGCTGCGCATTTTTAATTTCGGCATCGAAGGTCTCACTGTTGCACCCAACGCCGATTTTACCAGCCTGCTGATGGACACCTACCACCCGGGCACGCTGCTCTTCGTGACCGAGATGCGCGATTACGCTGCCAACAACGGCCTGGACGTGGAGCAGCAACTGCTGGCGGACGAGTGGGTAAGCGCGCAGCAAGGCACGCGGACTCCGGCGAGGGTCTGGCTCAAATCCAACTCAAGTTTCATCCAGCACCTTCTGCCACTGCGCAACTGGAGCCGGGCGGACTTCCCGGATACGCTGCTGATGAACATCCGCCGCTGGATGGACACCACCCCCGCGGGTTACGAGGCTGACCGCAATACCGGCGAGAACATCGACCAGCCGCCTGACCCGAACGACCCGAAGGAACAGGAGAACTTCGCCCTGTTCAAGGATTACAACATTGACCCCGGGCGGCTGCAGGATCTGAAGACTATCCTGAACGCGAGCAGCCAGGGCACGCATGTGTTCGTCACCGAGATGCCGCTCTATCCCACCTATTTCGTGTACTTCGGCGGGGAGCCTGCGCACGAAGACTATCTTTCCACACTGAAAAACTTTGTTGAGCAGAATGGCGGGATTTTCCTCGAGCCTCTCTCCTGGAAGTTAATCCCCCTGGAAGACCGCGTGGACCACCACCACCTGAACTACAAGGGCGCACCGTTGTTCTCGAAGCTGTTGGCGCAGCAATTGGCCCAGGTCTGCCAGTCCGGCGGCGCCTGCCTGCAGCCTTCCGCGGGGATGGGGGAGACGCGATGACGGTCACCTCACTGCTCTTCTTCGCGGCATCCGTTGCAGCAGCCTTGATCTACCGCCGCTTGCCCGCCCGCTGGCGCAATGACTGGCTGCTGGTGCTCTCAACCGGCTTCATCGCCACCTGGTCGTGGAAGTCCGTGCTGGTGCTGCTAACCTTCGCTGCACTGAACTACCTGCTTGGCAAGCGCGCCGACCCTGCACAGGCACACTTCAAAGCCTGGACGCGTGCCGGTATCACCCTGAACATTCTGTTCCTGTTCATCTTCAAATACAACGCTTTCTTCCTGCCGCAGTTCAGCGCCTGGCTGCAATCCATGGGCTGGCTGAAGGACGGCAGCGTGCTGCGCATCCTGCTGCCTGTGGGGCTTTCTTTCCTCGTCGTGCAGGCCATCTCCTACCTGCTGGACGTGGAGAACAAACGCCTCAAACCCGAGGCTGACTTCCTCAAGTTCTGCACCTATATTTTCTACTATCCCAAGCTGCTCTCGGGACCTGTTGAGCACGCGCGCCTGTTCCTGCCGCGCCTGGAAAAGACGCTGCCCTTTGACCGCGCCCTGGCTGAACGCAGCGCAGCGCTGATCCTCACCGGTCTATTCCGCAAGCTGGTCTTCGCCAATCCACTCTTCAACATGATCCCGGCGGCAGCTTTCACGGACCCGTCGCAGTACGCCGGTCAGCACCTGTTTTTCTGGCTGCTGGCCTATGCCTTCGCGCTGTATAACGACTTTGCCGGCTACACCGCCATCATCCGCGGAGTCAGCCTGTGGTTCGGCATCGAGCTGATGTCCAACTTCAACCTGCCTTACCTTTCACGCAACTTCACCGAGTTCTGGACGCGCTGGCACATCAGCCTGTCCAACTGGCTGCGGGATTACATCTTTTTCCCGCTTTCGCGCACCCTGCTCAGGCGCTTCCCTGAGCGCAATCACGTGCTCAACCTCGTCCTGCCGCCTATGGTCACCCTGCTTGTGAGCGGGTTGTG
>DAONEZ010000145.1:0-5181 GCA_035403345.1 Anaerolineaceae bacterium | reverse complement strand
TTCCACGGCAAGACCCCGGCCCGCCTGGCAGCCGAGATGCTGCGCGCCATGATGCGCGTCTCCGCCGAAGCCGCCAGGATCACCCTGCCGGTCTTCATCCTGCACGGCAGCGGCGATAAGATCGTTGACCCGGCTGCCTCCATTATGCTCAACGAGAAGGTCTCCTCAAAGGACAAGTCCTTCAAGATCTACGAGGGAGATTATCACGAGGTGCATAACGAGCTGGATCGCGAGGTCATGTTCAAAGACCTGGAGGTCTGGCTGGCTGCGCACGTGTGAGCCTGAACGAAGATCACAGACCATATACTGGTATTCCTGATCGGGTGAACGAGCTTTCACCCTGTGAGGGTTATTGAGGTGTGTCATGATTGTTAATGAAACCTTCGGGCGCAGCGGTCACTTGAGTTCCCGCATCCTGCTGGGAGCGGCCGCATTTTGGGACGTCAGCCAATCGGAAGCGGACGCAGCCATAGAGTTGGCGCTTTCCTTCGGCGTTAACCACTTGGATGTGGCGGCTAGTTACGGCGATGCGGAGTTGCGCGTGGGAGACTGGATCCACAGGCACGGCCGGCCCTTCTTTTTGGCGACCAAGACCGGTGAACGCACGTTCTCCAAAGCCAGCGAAGAGATCCGCCGTTCGCTGTACCGGCTGCATGTTGACCACGTTGACCTGCTGCAACTGCACAACCTGGTGGACCCCGCGGAATGGGAAATTGCCCTGGGACCGGGCGGCGCGCTGGAAGCCGCCATCCGCGCGCGCGAGGAAGGGCTGGTGCGCTTTATCGGAGTTACCGGTCATGGGATTACCACCCCGCGCATGCACCGCCAGGCATTGGAGCGCTTTGATTTTGACTCCGTCCTGTTCCCTTACAGCTTCCTGATGGCACAGAACAAGGAATACCTGGCGGCTGCAACGGATTTGATCGACTATTGCCGCGTGCACAACGTGGCGGTGCAGGCCATCAAAACCCTGGTGCAGCGTCCGTGGGGAAATGACCCGCAAACCCGCACCACCTGGTACCGCCCGCTGGAAGACCAGGCGGCCATCGATGCCGCCGTGCACTGGATCATGGCGCAGCCCCGCGTGTTTCTCAATTCAGCCGGGGATGTACACCTGCTTCCGCGCATCCTGGAGGCTGCCGACCGGTTTGAACAGGCTCCCTCACCCGCAGACATCGAGGGGCTGATCACCCGCCTGGAAATGCAGCCGCTGTTCACATAGACCATGAACGTCAGGTTTGGCATCCTCGGTTTGGGTCAAATCTCCACCCGCTTCGCGACTGTTCTGAATACGGTGGAAGGTGTTAAGCTGGCAGCGGTGGCGGCACGGGACGCAGAAAAGGCTGCCCGATTTGCGCGCGATTTCTGCGCTTCAAAAGCCTGCCGCGATTACCTGGAGTTGATCCGGGACCCGGATGTGGATATTGTCTACATTGGTTTGACCACCAACCTGCATTACAAGTTCACCCGCCTGTGCCTTGAGAATCACAAGGCCGTACTCTGCGAAAAGCCGCTGGTCACCACCCGCGCGCAGGCTGAGGAGCTGGCTGCCCTGGCGGAGAAGAACCAAACCCTGCTGATGGAAGCCATGTGGACGCGCTGCCTGCCGGCCTTCCAGCAGGCACGCCAGTGGGTGAAGGCTGGCAGGATCGGTGCAGTGCGTCTTATCACTGCTAATTTTTGTTTTAACCTGGGCTTTTATGACCCAGCAGCCCGCTTCTACGACCCAAACCTGGCTGGTGGCAGCCTGTTCGATGTGGGCGTGTACCTGCTGGATTTTGCCAGCGGTGTACTGGACGAGTACCCGCAGCAGGTGCAAGGACTGGCACGCCTGACCCCCAGCCGGGTGGATGCGGCCGCCAGCCTGTCGCTCAGCTTCCCGGGCGGGGCGCTGGCCAGCCTCAATTGCGCGGTGGACGTACAGGCAGAGGAGGAAGCCGAGATCTATGGCTCAACCGGCCGCATCGTGTTGGAAAATTGTTATGGTCCGAAAACCTGCAGCTTATTTGACGGTGAAGGCAAACTACTCGAACGCTTTGAGGACCCCGAGCCAGACGGTTTCGCCCACCAGGTGCGCCACGCTGCGGACCTGTTCCGCCGCGGAGAAATTCAGAGTAACCTGATCCCCTGGCAGGATAGTATCCAGTGCGCGGGATATTTTGATCTGCTACGCAAGCAGTGGGGATTGATCTAAAGGAAAAACGTCATGCCTACAAAATTTAATATGGTCGGTATTTTCGTACAGGATATTCACCGCATGGTAGCCTTTTACCGCGATGTGCTTGGGGTCGAGGTAGACTGGAATGAGACTGACCCTTATGCCGAGTTCAAACATGAGGGCATACGCATCTCGATGTACGCACGCGACCTGCTGCCGCAATTACTGGGACAAACACCCGAGTTCCCACAAAAATTGAACGGCACCTTTGAGCTGGCTATCAACGTGGGCAAGCCGGAAAATGTGGATACGAAGTTTGACGAGATCATAGCCATGGGCGGGCGCGCTGTGTACCCGCCGCGCGACGAGCCCTGGAAGATGCGCTCTGCAATGATCGCCGACCCGGAAGGCAACCTTATCGAGATTGCATCAGACTTCTGGGAATAACCACGCTAACAGCGCCAGCTTTTCTTTCAGTGTATAATATTTTAGATAATGTTTGTCTAATTTATCTACTATGGAGCTGAGAGATATGGCGGACAACGGAGCAAATCCAATTTTTCTGGTTGTTGGATCTCCAGCGGTGGGCAAGAGCACCACAAGCCGGTCGCTGGCAGCGCGTTTTTCAAAAAGCGTTCATATCCCTGTGGACGACTTGAGAGAAATGGTGGTTTCCGGATTAAGGTTGCCTGGCCCTGAATGGACCGATGAAATTGGACAGCAGGTGCAGCTCGGCCGGGAAAGCGCAGTTGAAATGGCTTTTCTCTATCATGCCGCCGGTTATACGGTAGTGCTCGATGATTTCTGGCACGACAACCTCCAAAATGACTATCGTCGATTACTCGCCCACCCCTCAACCCGGAAAATCCTCTTGCTTCCCAGCCAGGAGATCGCACACCAGCGCAACCTGCATCGCTCAGGCGACAGCCCGGCACGCGCGTATATCGACGAAGGCATCCGCATCGTCTACCAACAAATGCAGGCGCATATTCCCAAATTGGTTGCTGAAGGGTGGGTGGTTGTGGACAGCTCGTCCCTGGACCTGGAACAGACCGTAGATGCCATCCTTCAAAAAACTTCGACCAATTAACTTCTGAGTTAACTGCGAATCCCAGGATAACTATCATTGATCTCCCTCAAGCCCTGGAACGCTCAGTCATCCTCGATAAGATAGCATCTACTCGGCAAATTCTGTGAGACCCCTTTCCGGGGTCTTTTAGTTGGATCTTAGAAATTGTTTGAAAAGTATGTAATACTTTCTTAACTTCTGCGAATTAACTCATGAGAAAGGAAATCTGAATCCACTCATGAGCACAGACCTCAGAATAAACCGGGCATTGACAATGGAAACCTCTCAAGAAGCCATACAGGATCAGGGCGAGGATAACCTGGCGATTACTGCTGTAAGCGATGTGCAGGCCTTCAGCCGCCTTTACGATGTGTATTTCCCGCGCCTGTTCAAATACATCCTGTTCCGTGTTTACGATGAACACTTGGCTGATGACCTGGTCTCCGACGTGTTTGAGCGTCTCCTCAACCAGCTCCCCCGTTTCATTCCCGGTAAAGCTCCATTTTCCGCCTGGGTTTTCGGCATCGCCCGTCACGTCGTGGCTGATGCCCTCCGCAGGCGATCCAGACAGCGTTGGCTTTCATTGGAGTCTTTATCCGGGCACAGTGAAACCGAGAGTCCTGTTGAGAAGGGATTGGAGGAACACGACCAGGTGGAACGCCTGCGCGGTGCACTGAGGACGCTCACCAGCCGGGAAAATGACCTGGTCAGCTTGAAGTTTTCTTCCGGGCTCACCAACCGGCAAATCGCTGCCCTGACCGGGCTGAGAGAAAACAATGTGGGTATCATCCTTTTCCGCGCGCTGACGAAGCTGCGCCATGAGATGACCAGGCAGGAGGAATAAAATGAATGACAAGAAACGCATCCAACATGAGAAGATGGGTATGTACCAGGCCCGACAAGAAATGCCCTCTGTAACAGCCAACCCGAAACAGGAAGATGAGGAGTTACAGCAGCTGGCAGGTTCCCTGGCAGCCTTTGATGCACGGGCATACAGCAAGATCGAAACCCAACTCAAACAGCACTTGCTCACCCGCATGGAGCACCAACAGGCTTACGCCAAACCGGCCAACAGGCCGCAGCATCTGCGCCGGTTTTCACTGGCAGCGCTGGCTGCAGCTGTTCTCCTGGTGGTTGTGTTTCTTTCCGTCCCTCCGTTGCGCGCTGCCGCAGATAACCTGTTTATCCAGATCGGAAAAATGTTCATCAATAATAACCCTACCGACGCCGAGGAATATGTGGCAGTGATGCAAAGCGGAACCCCCACAGCGACAATTGACCCAAATTGGGAATGTAATGATTGCCCCGAACCACAGATCATGGGGAAACTGAGCGGTGATCAGGCTAGCGAGCAGGCAGGCTACCATGTACTCGAACCCGCCTATATTCCGCAGGGGTACGAGCTTTCCACCCGGGACGTGCTCAATACCGGAGCAACCATCACCACCAGCACCGATTACCGCATGGAGCTTGAGGAACCGCTGCACGATGGCATGCAATCCGCCGGCATCATTGCCATCGGGCAAACCTCTTTCCTGGCGGAAGCCCAGCCATGGGAGTCCAGTGTGGGCGATGTGCCCATTGTGGAAGTGACCGTGCGCCGGAACCCCGGCGCATGGCTGGAGCAGGTGCCCGTATACCCCTTCCAGGATGCCGAGGGGAATTGGCAATATGCCTACTGGAACCAACTGGTCTGGTCGGAGGACGGGTTCAACTTTATGATCCAGACCAATATGCCGGTTGACCTGCTGCCAATGGAAGAAATAATGAAGATCGCTGAATCGATGAAGTAATCCCCCACAAACAACACATTGATTACGGGTTTCCCTTGTAGTTTTCCAGGGACTCCCGTATTTTTTGCGCCAGATAATCGAGCTGCTTCAAGCTGGTGCGCTGGTCGATCACCAGGTTGAGCATGCGCCCCGCCATCTCCACCGCCAGCGCATCCCGGTTG
>DAONEZ010000144.1:0-5219 GCA_035403345.1 Anaerolineaceae bacterium | reverse complement strand
CCGGTCAAGCACCACACGCCGGTCAAAACGCCCGGGGCGCAGCAGAGCCGGGTCGAGGATGTCAGGCCGGTTGGTGGCTGCCATGATGATGACGTTGGTATCGGTGTCGAAACCGTCCATCTCGACCAGCATTTGGTTAAGCGTTTGCTCGCGTTCGTCATGGCTTCCGCCCAGTCCCGCGCCGCGCTGGCGACCGACTGCGTCGATCTCATCCACAAAAACGATACAGGGTGAATTGCGTTTGGCCTGGTCGAACAGGTCGCGCACACGGCTGGCACCCACACCGACGAACATTTCAACAAATTCTGAACCGGAGATCGAGAAGAAGGGCACACCAGCTTCGCCAGAAACTGCTTTGGCGAGTAGGGTCTTGCCTGTTCCCGGAGGTCCAACCAGCAGCACACCTTTGGGGATGCGTGCGCCCAGGGCAACGAACTTTTGAGGTTCGCGCAGGAATTCGACGACCTCCTGTAACTCTTCCTTGGACTCGTCCACACCGGCAACGTCTGCGAATGTGACGGTTGGATGATCGCCAGAGAACATACGAGCCCGCGATTTTCCAAAGGACATGGCGGCATTGTTGCTGCCCTGCGCCTGCCGGAAGATGAAGAAGAAAGCAGCCCCAAGCAGCAGGAAAGGCAAAATGTAGAAAAGGGCATTCAATACACCGGATATCGCACTGGGCGGTTTGATCTCGACCGAGATCCCGGTTTCGGGTGAAAGATCAGCAGGTGTAACACCTAACGCGGTCAGTTGCTCCACCAATGAAGTTTCAGATTCCTTGGTGGAAGTCTTTTGATCAGCACTGTCCTTGTAGATGACAGTCAGTTCATTTTCCTGTTCGATGATCCTGGCAATTTTGCCGCTCTTAATATCACTGGCAATCTGGTTTATGGAAAGGACCTTGCTCGAGGCGTTATTCTTGTTCAGACCATAAACAACCATCACAATGATGGAAATGAAAAGCAGCAGGTAGATGAAATAGGATTGACTTTTTGGTTTCAAGCATTCCTCCGTGTTTTTGAATTCTCTCTATGAGAATGCAATAAAGATTATACCAATTCGCAGATATGTATACCAGAAAAAGGGCGTCTGTATAAGAAGATTAACAAATCTCTGATACACACCCTATTTTGGGTAGTGAAAAGTTGTGGGAATCTTTATTAACCGATCTTGATATTCTTAAGGTTTTCGCTAAGCGGGTGGCAGATACCGCAACCTACTTCGGGGGAGACGACCATAGACTGTGATTTCGTACAAAACGCTTTCACTTTGATCTGCCGTTTTAATATCCCGAATCTACGGGTAACCACTGGAGTAAGTTGGATATGCTCACAGCCGTTCGCCCGCTTGATGGCTGGTACCGGACAGTGCTCACATAAGCCTGGCGTCCACTTGGCATCGATCGCGGAGGTGAATAAGCGACATTCCTCCTGGTGTTTTCCCCGGTAATAATCACCGTAAAAGTAGGGACACTCAACTCCGTAGGGTGTGCGCATTTTACCTCTCGTAAGAACAATCCCCAGTGAGGGGATTGTAATCGGACTATTAGATGCGAGTTACGTAATCGCCAGTGCGTGTGTCCACGCGGATCTTATCGCCGGTTTGGACAAAATATGGCACGGATACTTCCAGGCCGGTCTCTGTCTGAACTTTCTTGGTTACCCCGGTGGCAGTATCGCCCCTTACCGCTGGTTCAGCATAGGTGACTTCCAGGTCAACAGTAGTGGGAAGTTCGATATCGATCGGCTCATTTTCGTAGAAGGTGAGCTTGACTTCCATCTCGGGTTTCAAATAACCGGCATAGTCACCAATTATTCCGGAAGAAATGGCCGGCTGCTCAAAGGTTTCCAGGTCCATGAAGTGAAAGACATCGCCATCACTGTAGAGGAATTGGACATTGTGATAATCCAGGCGCACATCCTTGATGCGCTCGCCTGAAGTGAAAGTCTTTTCAAGTGTGTTGCCTCGGCGCAGGTCACGCGCTTTAATGCGGATGGTGGCATTGCCGCGTCCAGGCTTGCTGAATGAATACTCCAAAACCCGGAAGAGACTGTTGTCCATTTCGAAAATAACACCCTTGCGCAAATCATTTACATCAATCATAAGAACACCCTTTCAATTCCAAAATTAACTCGCCAATTATAGCCCTTGAAGTGCCGAATGGCAAGATTCAAGATTGACAGATGTGGGATTGATGGGCAGGTGGTTTGTGAAAGGATAGCCTGATGATTAATAAGAAAGGTGAACCGAAATTACTTCTTGTGACGCAACAAAACCGGACCCACCAGGTCGATCAAGCCAGAAAACAAAGTTTCAAGCAACGGTGAAATTGCCAAATAAAACGGGACATACGCATACCTGCGCGGGTGACGGATCAACGACCAGGCGGCTCTGGCGACCCGGCTGGAACTGATGGCCATCTTTTCAGCAGGAATAGAGCCCCCATTCTCAAGCGAACGGGCGTGGTCGTAGAATTCGGTTCTTACTGCTCCTGAACGCAGGACAGATATCGTCACACCGCTGCCGTGTAATTCCCGAAATATGGAAGTAGTGATCGTATCCAGGTAGGATTTTGAAGCTGCATAAACTGATATCCCTTGCTCGGGAAGCTTTCCGGCAATCGAGCCCACATTGATCACGCGACCGAACCTTTTTTCCACCATCGCTGGCAGGAAAAGCCGCATGAGGTGGGTCGATGCTTTCACATTAACCGAAAGGATGTCGTCGGCAACCTGCCAGGGCATCTGGTAGAAATAGCCGTACCAGGCTGAGCCGGCATTGTTCACAAGGATATCCGGCAGGTTTCCCCGGCTTTTTAATTGCTCAAAAACCTCGATACGTCGAGCGGATTTTGAAAGATCAGCTTCGACTGGAGTGAAATCGCCTCCAGTTGCACGGATGCTGTCTTCGAGCGCTTTCAATTTGCCAAGCCGGCGAGCCACACCAATGACATGGATCCCTTTTTCGGCGAGCAGACGCGAGACGCTTTCGCCAATCCCACTGGATGCGCCAGTGACAAGAGCGGTCTTTTCTCCCCAGTCAATTTTCGTCATGGATTAATCAACGCCGCGTTTCTTGCTTTTCTTTTCCAGGAAACCTCTATTCTTGCGCCACCAATCCAGGGTGTCCGATAACGTCACCTTGAGGAACCTGGTGGAATAGCCCAGGTCATGGCGGGCTTTGAGGTTGCTGATATCAGCATTGCTATTGAGGGTTTCAATGCTGTATTTGGTGAATTTTGCCTTGGTCTTGGTCAAATTGTAGAAGATCTGTGCAAACCAGGCAGCCACATTGGCCAGGTGCCTGGGAATATTGATATAAATTGATTTATAAGAAAGCAGTTCTTTAGTCAGCTTCCACAGGTCAGCCACCCGGATCAAGTGACCTGACAGGATGTATAGCTGTCCGACGGTACCTTTGTCCCTGGCAAGGATCAACCCTTCGGCCACATCGCGAACATCCACAAAATCATAACTTCCCGTGACGCCGAAGTTGACTTTCTTCAGCATCCATTCATTGAACAATTCACCGAGTTCGGATTTCTGATAATCATAGGGTCCGATCACTCCAGTAGGGCAGGCGATCACCGCTGGCAATCCCTCCTTCACTTTCTCCAGGATTAATAAGGTGGCTTCAGCTTTGGATTTATCGTACGCAGCCAGGTTGGCTTGAGGATCAATGGGAACGGTCTCATCGACGACTGTACCATGTGGTATGCGCTTGAAAGCATGGATCGAGCTGGTGTAGATAAATCGCTTGACTCCCGCTGCCATAGCAGCTTCGATCACATTGCAGGTTCCTTCCACATTTACTTTATGGATCAGGTCTTCCTGACCAGCAGAAATGGAAATAAGCCCAGCCAGGTGAAAGACTACATCAACGCCAATAAAGGCGCGTTTTAGCGATTCTTTGTCAAGTACATTTCCATAAATGACCTCAACGTCAAGGTCTTTTATGGAACCCAGGTCTTCTCCTGCCAGCACAAATGCCCGTACTGGTTCGCCTCGTTTAACCAGTTCACGTACCAGAACGTTTCCGATGTGTCCAGTGGCCCCCGTGATCAGATTCATATACTTCACCTCGTATAAAAAATGGTTTTCAAAAGAACGTAATAGAGGACGGTATTTTCCATATTCATTTTAGTCAGGCAAAAATGATAACGGATGTGCCGGAAGTCATATCGCGAGTCACATAAAGAAACTGGACCGTTACCGGTCCAGTCAGTGTGGTGCAGAAATTTCAAGAATCTACCCGAGTTTAGGTTCAATCAAGCCATAATCACCATCGCGCCGGCGATAAAGCACATTGATCGAATTGGTGTTCACATTGTAGAAAATAAAGAAATCCTCGTGGGCGATCAACGCCATTTGTTCGATGGCTTCATTTTCATCCATAGGCACCAGCGTGAATGATTTCCGTCGTACGATAGCCACCGGCGGCTCAGCTGGCTCAGCCGGCAGCGGGACTACCTCTGAAGCCGGCGCGCCGTCTCCGCGCCCACGAGAGCGTTTGCCTTTGAACCGCTCGATCTGGCGCTGGATCTTGTCCACGGCGCGATCTATGGCTGTCAATAAATCATCATCCCGTTCCTCTGTGCGCAGCACATAGTTCTTGCCGGTGATGGTAATTTGAGAGATTTCCCGGTCAGCCCGGTTTCGGGCATTCCTGGCAAAACTGAGGTCAAATTTTACGTTCTCAAGGTCTGGCAGCAATCTTTCAAGGCGGGGAACTTTCTTATCGATATAGTCCTTGATACGGTCAGTCAACTCCATATTCTTTACATTGATTGTAACTTTCTCGTCCATTTCAACCTCCATTCAGATTTGGGATTTGACGGATCAAACACTTCCGGATATTGGTGAAGATAGGATTGTTTTTGCGAGGGAAATTCCGTACACAGACCTGGCTCCAGATTCGAGGATTGCAGCTGCGCATTGATTCATCGTCGCTCCAGTTGTAATGATGTCATCAACCAATAAAACGTCCTTCCCCTTAAGTGTAGCAGGATTTCCGGAAAAAGCACCTGCCATATTTTGCTCTCTTTCCTGTGCATTCAAGTGAACCTGGGAATCAGTTTCTTTGATGCGGCGAAGAGCTGTATTGGAGAGCGGTATTTGTAAATAAAATGAAACAGGTCTGGCGAGCAAAAGGGATTGATTGAAACCTCGTGTGCGTATCCGGGATTTGCTTAAGGGAACCGGAACGATCAGGTTTAC
>DAONEZ010000143.1:0-5231 GCA_035403345.1 Anaerolineaceae bacterium | reverse complement strand
GGCTGCCGCTGGCTGCGTTCCTGCTGATCGTGGCGATCGTGTTCGGCGCGAGCACCTACCACCAGGTGAAACTGGTGGATTTCGGCGATCACCTGGACTGGACCAAGAAGATGGCGGAGCAGGGATATGTGTTTAACCTGCCGCACACGCTGTTCGCCAAGGCGGTGATCATCCTGCGCGCGCTGATCCCCTACAACCTGATCGCACACCTGAGCAACCACCTGATGTCGGTGGTGAATTTCAAGTCGTATGACATCGCCGCCATCCTGCTCATCACCGCGGCTTACGTGCTCACCGCCTGGCTGCTGTGGCGCAAGGCGTTCAAGGAATTCCAGGAAAAAGGTTTGCGCCATGCGAACCTGCTGGCCATGCTGACCGCGGGCGTGCTGCTGCTGGTGGGACCCGTTTTCATCTTCACTTTTCCGCGACAACTTTACATTGGCTATTACTCGCCCAACCCGCTGCAAAGCCCCACCTACCTGCTGCTGCGCCCGCTGGCGCTGTTGTGGTTCTGGCTGACCTGCGAGCACTTCTTCGGGCGCACAGGCTGGAAGACCGCCCTGTACGCAGGATTGCTCATCCTGCTGGCTACGTCCTCGCTGCCGCTATTCAGCATGACCTTCGGCCCGGCCATTGCTCTGGTTTTCCTCATTTTCTATGCCAAACGCTGGAAAGAATTCAACTGGGGCCTGGCGCTGAGCATGGCGGCGGTGGTCATCGTGGTGCTGGCGGTGCAGTTCTGGATCTCCTACACCTCGCCGGGCAGCGACCGGGTACTGATCGCGCCCTTCAAATCCATGCTGCACTGGACGAAGAACGTGGGCTGGGTGTTCCTGAAATTGCTCATGTCCATCCTGTTCCCGCTGTACGTGACGCTGTATTACTGGAAAGAGAACAAGCACAGCCTGGCTTATCGCCTGGGTTGGATGAACTTCGGGGTGGCGCTGGTGCTGGCCATCCTGCTGGCGGAGCAGCAAAAATATACCCACGGGAACTTCTTCTGGGGTGTGATGATCGCCACCTTCATCCTCTTTGTGCTCGCTGCCATCCAATACATCAGCGACCTGGCCGGCAAGCTGCAGCGCAAGGCGGCGACGTGGAAGGACTATATTCCCGCGCTGCTGCTGGCGGCGCACCTGGTCTGCGGTGTGATCTATTTCATCCAATCCCTCACGGCGAATGCCCTGGTGCTTTAAGGAGCCTTGATGAAAATTGCTTTTCAAAAAGTCCTGAAATTTATCGGGGGCATCCCCTTCCCGGTGCTGCTGCTGGGAGTGAGCTTTTTGACCTACGGGCTGTTCTTCCTGTGGCAGGGGTTCTACCTGGACGACTGGTACATCGTGTACACCAACCAGAATTTCGGGGCGCAGGAATTCCTGCAATTCTTCCGCAACGACCGGCCGTTCTTCGCCTACCTGTATATGATCTTCGTGCCCATTTTCCAGGACTCGCGGGTGGCGTGGCAGCTCTTTGACGTTTTCACGCGCTTCCTGGCGAGCCTGACCTTCTGGGTGCTGCTGCTCAAACTACTGCCCAACCGCCGGCGCCTGGCGGCCATCGCCGCGCTGCTCTTCACCGTGTATCCCGGCTTCCAGTTCCACTGGTTCGCGGTGATGTACAGCCAGTTCTACGTGATGATGTGCTTCTACTTCCTGTCCTACATCCTGATGATCGACGCTGTACGCGCATCGCGCCGCAAGGTGCTTTACATCGTTGGAGCAATCCTGTGCCTGGTGGTCGGCATCGTGCCCTCGGAGTACCTGTACGGACTGGAGTTGGTGCGGCCAATCATTCTGTGGGTGGTGCTTGAGAAAGACAAAGCTACGCCCAAACTGCGTCTGAAGAAGACTGTGCTCAACTGGCTGCCTTATTTGGCATTCTTTATGGCATTTACTGCCTTCCGCATCCTGTTCGGTCAATCCTACTCCTACAAGATCGAGCTGCTTTCAGACCTCAAGAGCGCCCCGCTGGACACCCTGCTGGGGTTGGCGGGCAAGGCTTTCTGGTCGGTGTATGACAGCCTGGTGAACGCCTGGGTGGGGTTGACCGGTATCTTCAAGCGCGACATGCTCTCCACGGCTTCGATCCTGATGCTGGTGGTGGTCGTGCTGGGCTATCTCATCACCCGCGCGGTATTCAACCGCAACCCGGATGAGCCCGAAAAGGGCGACCGCAGCGTGGTCAATATGATCTGGATCGGACTTTTCGCGACCCTGGTGGGGTTGATCCCCTTCATGGCGGCTTCTTACGAGGTCTCGCTGGAGTTCCCGTATAACCGCTTTCTTATTGCGCTGGCACCCGGGGTCAGCCTGGTGCTGACCGGGCTGGTGGAGTGGCTGATCCGCGCCGGGCGGCAGAAAGCCGTGCTGTTCGGGTTGTGCGTGGGGCTGGCCATGGGGTCGCAGTTCCTGGCGGCGCGCAGTTTCATGATCTACTGGCAGCAGCAAACCGATTTCTTCCGGCAGCTCTCCTGGCGCGCGCCGGCGTTGCAGGAGAACACCGCGCTCGTGACCGCGGAATTGCCGTTTTCCAAGTACTTTTCCGGCGGCTCGCTCACCGCACCGCTGAATTTGATCTATGGGAAGGATCAATCATCGAAGCAGCTCTCCACCGTGATGCTGCTGGTCTCCAGCCCGCAAAAAGACGCCATCTCCGCGCTGCTGCCGGGCAAACCGATCAATTATGCTTTCCGCACGTTGAGTTTCGAGGGCAGCACAGACCAGATGATCGCCTTCTACCAGCCCACCAAAGGCTGCCTGCGCCTGCTTTCGGCAGCGGATTCGCAGGATGAGTTCGCCGTGGGGCATTACTATGACTTCTGGCATGACGTTTTGCCGCTTTCCAACCTGGGGCAGATCGACCAGGACCCAGCCAACGCGGTAACGCTCGACACGCAACTGTTCGGCAAAGAGAACAAGGAGCAGTGGTGCTACTATTATGAGAAAGCCAGCCTGGCCAGCCAGAACAAGGATTGGCCGGAAACACTGCGGCTTTACGAGCAGGCGTATGCCAGGGGATTCTACCCGTTGAACAACTCTGAATACATCCCGCAGATCCAGGCTTACTTGAACCTGGACAAAAGCGGCAAGGCGTTAGCGCTGGTGAAGAACCTGCCCGATGTGGACAGCTATGAGAACGCCAGCATCTGCAAGCTGCTCAAGACCTTCCAGGCGAAAAGCATCGAGGCAGGCGAGGATATTGCCCAGGCGCTGAGCGTGTTGCAATGCGGGACGGGCCAGTGAGCCGGCACGGGCGTTATAATATGAGCATAAAACTCTTCTCTCGAAGGCCCTGCCATGACTGATCCCAAACCCTCAATTTCCGTGGTGGTCCCGGTATATTTTGCCGAGCGCACCCTCATCGCGCTGGTGGAACAGCTGCATGCCTTCCTGAGCGAAGTAGCAGAGAAGTATGAAGTGTTACTAGTAAACGACGGCAGCACGGATGGGTCGTGGGCGGTCATCCAGCAGCTGTCACAGCAGTATGATTTTGTGCGCGGCTTTAATTTCATGCGCAATTTCGGACAGCACAACGCCCTGCTGTGCGGCATCCGCAACGCGCGCTATGACCTGACCGTGACCATGGACGATGACCTGCAGCATAACCCGCACAGCATCGCGGACATGCTGGAGGAAATGCACAAGGGATACGATGTGGTGTACGGGTCGCCCAAGGAAGAGAAACACGGCTTGATGCGCGACCTGGCGTCGATCATCACCAAAATGACACTTAGCACGGTGATGCGCACGAAGAACGCCCGGCATGTGAGCGCGCTCAGGCTGTTCTACACGCGCCTGCGCGAGGCCTTCGAGAACTACGATGGACCCTCGGTTTCGATCGACGTGTTGCTCAGTTGGGGCACGTCACGCATCGGATACGTGGAAGTGGAACACCACGAGCGCAAGGAAGGTGAATCGCATTACACCTTCGCCAAGTTGGTCTCGCATGCGCTCAACATGATCACCGGCTTCAGCACCCTGCCGCTGCGCATTTCCACCGCGGTGGGCTTCTTCCTGACCCTGTTCGGGATCGGAATCCTCATCTACGTGTTCATTAACTACCTGATCAATGGTGGCGCGGTGCCCGGGTTCACCTTCATGACCTCGGTGATCACCATCTTTTCCGGGGCGCAGTTGTTCAGCCTGGGCATCCTGGGTGAGTATTTTTCACGCATGTACCAGCGCAGCATGAACCGCCCATCTTACATCGTTAAAGAGAAAACAAGTGACCAATAAACTGAACGTGCTGGTGTTGGGCGTGGGGGGCAACGTCAGCCAGGGCATCCTCAAAGCCCTGGCACTCAGTTCGCTGGACCTGCGGGTGGTGGGCGCCTGCGTGGACCCGCTGGCCATGGGGCTCTTCACCGTGGACAAGGCTTACCTGTCTCCCATGGCGGCTGACCCGTCCTTCCTCGATTGGTTGCTGCGCGTGTGCAAGGAAGAGCGTATTGACGCGGTACTATCCGGCGTGGAGCCGGTGCTGCACGTGCTCTCCGAGAACCGCGCCGAGATCAAAAGATTTAGCGGGGCGGAGTGTATTGTCAGTACCCCAGAACAATTAGCGATCGCGGATGACAAACTCAAAACCTGCGAATGGCTGCGCGATAATGGGCTGAATTACCCCGGATTTGCGCCTTCGGAGGAGATGTCGAGGGTCGAACTGCTGGCCAAACAGGTAGGCTATCCGCTGATCGCCAAACCGCGCGCCGGGAAGGGTTCGCAGGGCATCATCATGGTGCGCAACGCCGGTGAGCTAATGCAGGCTTATGACCTGGAAAATTACGTGGTGCAGGAATACATCGGCACCGCGAAAGATGAATACACGGCCGGCTGCTTCTGTGACCGGGAGGGCGAGAACCGCGGCACGATCATCATGAAGCGCGAGCTGCTGATGGGCACCACTCACCGGGCGGAGTTGGGGGACTTCCCCGAGATCCGCGAGGAATGCACGCGCATCATTCGCGCGCTTAAACCCATGGGGCCCTGCAACCTGCAGATGCGGATGGGCAAGGGCAGGGTGGTCTGTTTTGAGATCAACCTGCGCTACTCGGGTACCACCCCCATCCGGGCACATTTCGGGTTCAATGACGTTGAGGCAGCGCTGCGCAACTACGTGCTGGACGAGGAGATCCCCGACCTGCCGCTGGTGACGCGCGGGGTGGCGATGCGCTACTGGAACGAGCTGTATGCCGACCCGGATGCGGTGGATGAGCTGCGCCATAAACGCGAACT
>DAONEZ010000142.1:0-5240 GCA_035403345.1 Anaerolineaceae bacterium | reverse complement strand
ACCAGTAGCACTGCCACGATCACGGGAATGATGACCGAGAGGATGGAAACAGCCGTGGTTGTTGCCTGTTCCGCCAGGGAGGCGGGCACATTTCCCAGACCGCCGCTGACCGTGTTGATGGCAGGTCGTACTGCCAGCGCCTTGACGGCATGCACACCGCCTGAAACGAGCAAGCCTGCGATCAGCCCCAGTACAGGGCTGACATCCCCAACTTGTGAGGACGTGGCAGCAAACACGATGGCTCCGGCGGTGGGGCGCACAAAGGACTGGATGACATCATTGATATGATTAACGCCCGGGAAAGCATCCGCCAGGATCTCGATAACCGTGAGCGCAATCAGCACCCCGATCACCCACCAGGAGGTCATCGTGCTCCAGGGTTCCTGAAGATGAATGAGGTTGGTGAACTTGGCCAGCAGGGCCACCACCAACAGCGGGATGTAGGCATTTAACCCTGCACTGGCCGATAGCCCGAAGGCAGAAAACACATTGAAAATATCCATTCGTAAATCCTTTTTAGAAACTATTCCAGGTGTGAGTCAGCAGAAAACGCAGCAGATCCATTAACCCAACCTGAACGACAGCTGTGATTACACCGGCAATATATATACGGATTCCGTCCTTAAAATGATGCAAAGTATTTTCTTTCTTTAGAATGATACACCAAAGCAGCGTGTATATCATGGATAGGATCAGAAATATGGCAGCGGTCGATAGAATTGAGACCGGGTAATATAACCAGGTGATATTCGCCAGGATGAGAATTCCGGTCACGGCAACCAGAGCAACCAAAACAAGCACCTGCCGCCAGCTGCTCAATAACGCCTCGGGTTCACCGTCCGCCCACAGCGTCTGGTTCCAGAGGGTGAGCGCCAGGGTACCCAATGAGATGCCAAAGAGCAAACCAGTGGCCAGGCGGAGGATGTTGTTGGGGGGATACAGCGGTTGCAGCCCCGGCAGGATGGTGAGTGTAGAATTGATCCCGTCAGCCAGGAATGCCAGGAAAAACAGGATGAGCAGCGCGAAGATCGGCCTGGAGGGCACGCCGGTTTTCTTTCCACGCCTGGAAAGGGTAACCAGGGTGATCAGTAACCCAAGGAATGTGCCCGTGCAGCGCGCGCACAAGGGCAGCAACTTTCCGCCGATGCTGAGCGTGTGGCTTTCGATCTGGTGGCAAACACTGTAGCCGGCTGCGTGCATCTTGCCGTCGAGGCCGGCAGGGGTGAGCAGCAGCCAGGTGAGGAGCACTGCCAACCCCGCAACCAGGAGGGCGACGGTTATCCATTTTCTTTTTCCCGGAACAGCGGGGACAGGTGTTTCCATAGCAGGCATTATAAGGGCGATCAAATCCGCAGGCAAGCGTGTTTGATTCTCAGGTTCTTGACGATTTCTCATGAATGTGATTAACTTACGTCATTGGATTGTTTTGCTATCCCAACGACGAGGAGGTGGTGCTTATGTTGTGTAACAGTTTTAGTCACAGCGCTGCGGCATCCCTCCTCGCGATGAGTTAGGGAAGCCGCAGCGCCAAAATCCCGAAGCCGTCTGCGGACGGCTTCGTGGGTTAACATTATTTTTCATCCTGGAGTTCTTATTATGATTCGCGATCAATGGTACGTAGTGCTCAGGTCAAAGGAATTAAAGAAAGGGAAACCCATCGGCGTGACGCGCATGGGGGAGAAGATGGTCTTTTGGCGGGATTCGCAGGGGAAACCAGTCTGCCAGGCTGATTTTTGTCCGCACCGCGGCGTACAGTTGAGCATCGGCTGCCTGAAGGAAGATACCATCCAGTGTCCGTTTCACGGCTTCGAGTACGACGCCAGCGGGCGCTGCACCTTGATCCCCGCAAATGGAAAAGCTGGCCGGCCGCCGCAAGCTTTCCGCGTGGTCACGTATCCGGCCCGTGAAGCGCACGGTTACATCTACATATGGTGGGGCGAAGAACGTGAATCCTATCCGGAATTGCCCTGGTTCCCCGAACTGGAAGAAGGTTTTTCGACCACTGATCTCACTGACCATTGGTCTGTGGATTACTCGCGCGCAATCGAGAACCAACTGGATACCTTCCACCTGGCATTCGTGCATGCCACCACCATCGGTCGCGGCAACAAGACCCTGGCAAATGGTCCTTACACCGTTGTGGATGAAGACTCCATGCAGATCTGGGTATACAACCAGGTGGATGACGGTAAAACACTGCCGAAACGTGCATCGGAACTGCCCGCTCCTACCCGCCCGCCTTTCCTGATGTTCCAATTCCCGAATTTATGGATGAACCGGATCACCAACGATATTCGCCTGACAGTCTTCTTTACCCCCATCGACGATGAGAATTGCATCCTCTACCTGCGGGCATATCAGCGTTTTATGCGTGTGCCCTTGCTGCGCAACGTAGTCACCTGGTTCTTCAACCCTGCCAACCGGGTGATCGTTAACCAGGACAAGCGCGTGGTGCTTACGCAGCGTCCTAAGAAATCCGGACTGCGCATCGGGGAGAAGATGATCCAGGCGGACAAGCCTATCATCGAATATCGCTCGATCCGCGAAAAGCTTCAGAAAGCAGCTGGACAAAAGGTTGATTAAGCGGCCTTAGCGTGCGGTTTTCTTGAATTAATAACAGTTTTCACTGTGTCTATAGATTGTCCCAATGATCTCCCCAGGTAAATGCCTGGGGTTTTCTCTATTAGATTCGGCGAATATACAAACGCTGAGCCGCCAAACCCAAACAGGGGAGGGTGGCGTAAGCCATTGATCATGTCCTGGAAGTGAGCCAGATCCTCGACTGAGTCCTTCATCGTAGCAGAGAGGATGATCATGCGCGGCTGTTCCTCACCCGCATAATCAACCAGGTCGTCCAATGGGATGTCCGGGCCGAGGAATTCAACACGGAAACCCTGTTCTCGCAGCAGGGTGGAAACCATTAAGGGTCCAATCTCATGTAGCTCCCCGGGCGCGCCGCCAACCAGGATCTTGGGGTTGTTTGAACGCACCGGCAGGGATTGGAAAATGGTCATCAATTTCGACCTTATAAACGTGCTTGCAAAGTGTTCGGTCGCCACGCGAATCCTGCCCTCGAACCAGGCCTCGCCGACCATCACCAGGGTGGGAGATACCACTTTCTCAAGCAGGGTGAGCAGGTCTAGCGAAACCCTGGCAGTTTCAAAGATTTCAGCAGCACGGACCTCATCGTGAGCGGTGAGCAACTCAAATAACCGCCGGGCAACTTCAGCTGGATCGAGCTGAATTCGAAGAACGGATGAGGATCCGATGGTTTGCAGTTGTGCCTGCGGCCAGTTTCCGGCTTTAATCTCCGTTTTAAAATTGGCGGCTGCGGTGCTGATCGAGACGCCACTTTCTACCTGGGATTTCAGGTAGTTCAGAATGGCAATATCCCGGTCAGAATACAACCGGTAACCGTTCTCACCCCGTTTGGGGGTAAGCACCTGGTAGCGCCGTTCCCAGGCGCGCATGGTGACTGTTAGCAAGCCTGTCTTCTGGCTGACAACGTTGATGGTGTATTTTGGGTCGTCTGGTAACTCGTTGATCGTGGTCATGGTTCACCTGTATAAGGATATACCAACATTATACATCATTTTCGATATACTATAACGTGCCTATCATGCCAGTTCATACTATAATCAAAGCATCTCACTGGTGGAGTAACCAATGTCCTCTGTAAAAGAAAAATTTCTCAAATATGTAAAGATTAATACGGAATCCGGCCGTGATTCCACAACCACACCAAGTACCATGGTGCAGTTTGACCTGGCGCGCCTCCTTGAAAAGGAGTGTTTGGAACTCGGTTTACAGGATGTCAGCCTGGATGAGAATTGTTATCTCATGGCAACTCTGCCCGCGAATACGGACAAAGCCCTGCCTGTGGTGGGTTTCATCGCCCACATGGATACCGCTCCAGACATGAGCGGCGAGAACGTCAACCCGCAGATCATTGATCGATTCGATGGTGGTGACATCGTGCTTAACAAGGATCTCAATATCTGCATGACCCCCAAAGAATTTCCTGAGTTGCAGAAGTACATCGGTGAAGAGATCATCACCACTGACGGAACCACGTTGTTGGGGGCGGATGACAAAGCCGGTGTGGCTGCCATCATGGCAGCCGTGGAGTTCCTGACGCAACACCCGGAAATTCCGCACGGAAAGATCCGCATTGGCTTCACGCCGGATGAGGAAATTGGAAAGGGCGCAGATCACTTCGACGTCGCGAAATTTGGTGCAGCCTACGCTTATACCATCGATGGCGGGGAAATTGGTGAGTTGGAATACGAGACCTTTAATGCCGCACAGGCGAAGGTCACTATTCACGGGCGCAATGTGCACCCGGGGGTGGCAAAGAACAAGATGGTGAATTCCCTGCTGCTAGCCATGGAGTTCAATGCTATGCTGCCGGTGAACGAACGCCCTGAATTCACAGAGGGGCGGGAAGGTTTTATTCATTTGATCGGGATGACTGGAACGGTGGAAGAAACCAGCCTGGTTTACATTATCCGCGATCACGACCGAAATATGCTGGAAAAACGCAATCAATACCTGTTGGATACTGCCAGTTACTTGAACAAGCGATTTGGTGCTGAAAGGGTAGTGGTTCAACAAAAAGATCAATACTACAACATGCGCGAAAAAATTGAGCCGGTTTATTTCATCGTTGAAAATGCCCGCCTGGCGATGGAGGAATTGGGCATCCCTCCCAGGATCCTGCCCGTGCGCGGCGGCACGGACGGCTCTCGCCTTTCATTTATGGGCTTGCCCTGCCCCAACATATTCACAGGCGGCTTATACGGGCACGGACGTTATGAGTGTATCCCCACCCGTTCGTTGGAACGGTCAGTGGACGTGATCATAAAATTGATCGAGATCATCTCCAGGTAATCAATAAGCCCGCTTACGCAGCGGGCTTTTCATTCATCTCCAGTTTTCTTCGCCGGCGGGTGAAGTACTCATTAATCACCAGCGAAAGCAAAATGATGGCTCCCCCCAGGAACAACGCCGGTAGGTTGGTCTTTTCACCAAAGAAGAGAAGCGAAACCAGTACTGCCAACGGCACTTTGAGATCGTTGAAGATTGCCAGCGTACCGGTGTTCACCTTGCGCGCTCCCAGGTTCCACAGGAAGAAGCTGAGTCCGGATGCGACCGCGCCAAGGTACAGGATGGTCAGGATTTGTTTGGAGGTTAGCGTAAGAGAGGCAAGCGGGGTGAGCAGCCCGGTGGCGAGGGCGGTG
>DAONEZ010000141.1:0-5291 GCA_035403345.1 Anaerolineaceae bacterium | reverse complement strand
GAAATGGCACCTCCATGGATGCGCTTGATCTGACCCTGGGATTCAAGAATAACAAGGTCACGACGTATTGAGGCTTCGGTGATGGCAAATCGGGCAACAAGGTCTGTGAGTAAAACTTTACCGTTTTCGATCACAAGCTGTGCTATCAGAGAACGGCGTTCAGACGCACTTAAAGAGACACTCATTTCCTCTTGATCCAACTGGTCCTCGTTCGAGAAGTTTTTCATATTGTTCATCTTCCCTTATTGTTCCAATTCACCAAATGATCTCTTTTTCAAATTTGTCATGTATCCTATAATTCACTACCTCTTGACTTCAAACACACCAATAGTCCACCAGCGCATAGAGTTTATCAGAGGATTAAACCAGGATAAACTCCAAACCTGCCATTTCAGCCAGTAATTTCAACTTTCCGGCCAGGTGACCATACGCCAGGGCCATATGATGGGGAGAGCCAGCTTTGCACCAGGCGTCACACCAGTCCTCAATCCCTAGCTGTGCAGGTTTAAATAACATCTGCGGGGCTGACACAGGGCGAGGTTTGATCTCAATTGACTCACCTTCCGCTGCGATCAACCGCCATTTAGATCCCCCCATTGAAACCAAAGCCAGGTTGGTCACCGGACCTGGGGCATAGGCAAATTCCAAACCCGCGCCAAAACCTTTTACACCTTCATAATAAATGCTGTGTTTAACGCTTACATCAGACGGCCTGGCAGCCAGTGCGGGATTCCCGTGTCCATCATGAGAAAGCATCATACAACTTTGTTTGAAATCGATCACATAATTTTCCAGCAAGGTTGCCTGACCCGTCAGCTCCTGCAAAATGAGCATCGCTGTGAGGGTGGTAATATCAGCCTCAGGCGCTGCAGGGAGGCCGACTTCACAAAGTCTCCCGGTTCCGTAGGAGGGAATGATTCCCACGCGCGGGTCAGATAACCAAACCTGATCGAAGGATGCAAGAGCGTCAAAGTTTCCATCGCGCAGAACCTTTTCGAGGGCTAAAGCCAATCGGCAGGAGCGCTCGAACTGACCAGCATCCATATCCACTTTATAACGTCCCCGCTCACTGCTCACCAGCTTATCCACTTCAGCCTGGGGTAGGTCGACCATGACCTGCGAGACTTTCTCGGGTTCCACTGGCCAACAAACCGGGCCAACAAACTGGCGCAGGCTTAATTGATCCACCATCAGGTCGGTCATGCCCTCAAATGCGTGGCCGGCAATGGCAATACGTGAACTTTTCAGACGGCGAATCACCCCGGCGATTTGGATGTGCTCGGCCAACTTGGCCCGTCCCTTGGGGTCGTCAAGGTGTGAGCTTACCATCCAAAATTTCCGGCCAATGCGTTGAAGTGCCGAGGTCATCTCGGGCACACCGCACATCCCGGAATTAACCATGATCAGGTCAAAATCGGCATTTTCAGGCAGGAACTCGATCTGTTGGGTGTTCCACACCAAAACCGGGGCTGCCGTATTCAAGAAGCAGCGCGTAGGAACAATGCCTTTGGTGTAGGCTACTTCAACGGCAACGATCAAGTCCACGCCTGCTGCATTGAACATGGTCGCGGCTGCTTCCGCCTGTTCCTCATTTTCCACCAACTTGGGGCAGACAGTTTCACCATACTCTCCCAGTATCGCGCCGATGCGGTCAGCCGCTTGTTGCGCCATCGGCCGCACATGCGCTGTCTTGTTATAGTCATCTTCCAATAATGCCATTACTAAAACGCCAATTCGTGGTTTCATTGATTTCTCCTCTACTCAGTTTTGATTAATAGTTTTTCCTAAAGTATTCTGCCAGGCTTTTATCCAACTCAAAATAACGTTGATAGGCCACTTTATATGGTTCCACGTTTTCACCAGGCAGGATCTTGTCCTTCAAACGAACCATCCTCTGCACGCCCTCAGCAATCGAAGAAAATAATCCACAGGCGACACCGGCCAGGATGGCATCGCCAACCAGCGCGGTATCTTCATTTTCCAGGGTAACGAGCGGGAGATCGCAGACATCTGCTTTAATTTGGTTCCATAATGTCCCGCGCGATCCGCCACCGGTTGTCCGAACTTCGTTGATCACGACCCCGGAACTCTCGATCAATTCCAGGTTGAGGCGCAACATGAAGGCCACGCCTTCCTGGATAGCACGCACGAAATGTCCGCGCCCGTGGTGTAATGTGAAACCGCTAAAAACTCCCCTGGCAGATGGATTACTCTCGGGACTGAATGCTCCCATCAAGTGCGGAAGCATCACCAAGCCATCGCTACCTGGAGGAACCGATTCTGCTAATCGGTTCAACACTTCATACGAATTGGATTGCTCAATTTCAGCTTGCCCCGTTGCTTCAATACCAAAATTATCCTTAAACCACTTGTAAGCCATTCCCGCTGTTGGGCAAACGGGAACGAACAGATATTCATCTGGAACGCTATGAACATAAACCGGCGTTTGTTTTGTTGTATCAATCATCGGGTCATCGATGCAGGCTTGTATGGTCAATGCCGCACCGGTGGTTTCAGAGATCACCCCAGTGCCTATATTCCCGGCTCCGATTGCACCGACAGATTGATCCATTCCGCCAAGAATCACTTTGGTTTGAACCGTCAAACCGAGCTCTGCTGCGGTTGAAGGAATTATATTTCCAGCAATCGCGCCAACTGGTAACAACGCAGGCAATTTGGATTCGTCAATTCCTAAAGCTTTTAGCGCTTTTAACCACCAATCATGAGCAATGATGTCGTAATACAAAGTGGTACAACTGATGGAACCATCAGTTACATACTGTCCGCATAATCGTTGAACTAAAAAATCTTGAACAAGTAAATATTTGGCGGCTTTTGCAAAGACCTGAGGCTCATTTTGCTTGATCCACAGAATCTTGCAAGCCGGCCAGGTTGCAATAACCTCAGGGATCCCGGTCCGCTCATAAACGTCGTTGCCCAGTTTCGCCCGCAATTCGTCCGCCTGCGCAACTGCACGGTTATCCAGCCATACCAGGGCATTCCGCAGTGGTTTGCCATCCTCATCCAATACTATCGTCGTTTCTCCCTGGCTGGATATCGCCAAGCCTGTAACATCAGCCGGATTTACCTTTCCCTGTGAAATAACCTCGCGAATCGTCTGGCACGCTGCGACCCAGTAGGTTTCAGGGTCAAGTTCTGCCTGGTCAGCAGAATTTGTAAGCAATGTATAT
Source organism: Anaerolineaceae bacterium (assembly GCA_035403345.1). Classification (GTDB taxonomy): domain Bacteria; phylum Chloroflexota; class Anaerolineae; order Anaerolineales; family Anaerolineaceae; genus UBA6107. Next base: position 2,100 of record DAONEZ010000141.1, on the reverse strand, counting down.
TCCTTCAGAGCCATTGCCACGCAACGCCCGTCCGGCTGGAACAAGCCTGCCTTTACTGAGGTTGTACCTGCATCAAGCGCGAGAAGAAAAATCATCCTGGTTCGTTCCTCGTATTTCTATCACTTTATCAATAGAACTGCATTGTTTTTATTCATAGATTAGTCAAGATATCAAGTTTTCAATCATAAAGGTTTCGTTTAATATAATGCTTCAGAATTTACAATCTACTTTTCAGTCACCAAGAGACAAACTTTCTTATGTATCCTTTTTATCAAATCACCTTCAATTAAGCCCTGGTCCTGATCGAATCTGCTATTAGTTAATAAACTCAGCCGGTTGCCCGTTCACATGGAATAATGATCAATAATTGCATCAGTGGCAGTAGAGTGATCGGTCATTTTTGGGCTTACCGGGGCGGGTTGATCCCGCCCCGGAGTCGTTATTTCCTATTTTTACTGTGCGATCGTGTTCCATCCATCAGAAATGATAGTGGCTGCAGCAGCTAAAGCCACATAATCCTGCGGGAATTTCACAACACTGTATGATTCAGCGGGCGGGAATTTCGCCATAAGGTCATCAGGGATGACGACGCTGGAGCGAATGGGGTGCACGAATCCGGCAGCATAAGCCAATTGACCCTCATCAGAGTACTCGGTTTCGAGCATCAACTTGGCAGCGTTGGCATGCGGAGCGCCAGCGGTGATAAATTGGATGTACAAACCGGCAACCGTGCCATCGCTGGGGATGACAACCGTGAGGTTCATTTCACTCAGGCTTTCCTTCTTGGAAAGTCCATCGAAATCCCAGAACAACGAGATCGGGCACTCGCCTTTTTGAATATTATCTGTGCTGGGTGCAAGGGCCCGTAGTTGACCAGCATCACTCAATTGTTTGAAGTAATCCACACCCGGCTGAGGATTTTTCTCATCCCCGCCGTTGGCGAATGCGGCAGCCAAAACAACCATGTTGGCGGTTGCAGATTCGCGGGGGTCTTTCATGCAAATGGTGTCCTGGTATTCTGGTTTGAGCAGATCAGCCCAGGATTGGGGAATGTTGGGCACGAGATCAGCGTTGACCGTGAAGGCGATTGCGCCCCAATAACCGGCAGCCCAGCGTCCGTCAGGATCTTTGGCATAATCGGGGATTTCGTCCCAGTATGCATTTTTGTAGGGCTGTGAGAGACCTTCTTCGTTCACTACCTGCGCAAAACCAAAGCCCAGATCGGTGATATCAGCCACTGGAGATGCAGCTTCGGCCTTCAAGGCAGCCAGGATCTCGCCGCTCGACATGTCGGTGTCTGCATGGGTGATACCGTATTTATCTGACAGGAGAGTCCACATGCCGCCATAATTCACCCAGTCATCGGGTAAACCATAGGATACAAGTGTTCCCTCAGCCTTGGCAGCAGTAACAAGGGCTTCCATTGGGTCAACGGCAGGAGCCTCAGTGGCTGGTGGGGTAGTAGGTGCGGCTGGGGGCGGTTCAGTCGGTGCTACGGTCGGTGCGACGGTCGGTGCCGCCTTGGCACAAGCTGCCAGGGACATTGAGAGCACCAGCAATACACTTACAACTAGGAACAACTTACGTGACATTTCTCCTCCTTTGAGATGGTCGTGCATAATGTTTTTTACCCTTGATATTCCGAAGGGCACTGGTACCTGAAATTAGGTCAACCTTCAACACCAAAAATTTCGATATCGTCCTCCTGATGATGGATTTGAAGCACTTGCTCTTCAGGTTCAAAAAACCAACCTGGTGTCTCTGAAGGGGAAGCGCTTTGCGTCAACAATTCCTTCCCGATGCGAACCTGTGAGGGCACAAAACTCAGTTTCAAAACTTGTTTGCCCATTCGGTCAAATGTTTTGTAGCGGATGTGTTTGGTGGTGTAGTCAATTTCTTTCACCACAGAAGTGGATGCCAAGAGATGGTCAGCATCGTTGGGAGCTAATCCGGGGATGGCAGCCATACTGTCGATGAAGTGGGGAACATAATCGAAATAGCCATCGGTAAACCAGCATTGGTTGTAATAATCTGGTCTGTCAACGCCGACGGTAACCGTACCATCATCATTCGCCATATAGCTTGCCCAGTTGAGCGCGC
>DAONEZ010000140.1:0-5306 GCA_035403345.1 Anaerolineaceae bacterium | reverse complement strand
ACCATCACCGATACGACTCCCACCTTTAGCTGGAGCAAAGTGGGCGGGGCCAGCGATTACCGCTTCCGGTTGTACAAGGTCGGCGTCAGCACCCCGCTGTATACCAAAACGGTTACCGCTGCGGCGGCCTGCGGCAGCAGCAGTACCTGCACGAATACCCCCACAAAAGTGCTGGTAATCGGCCAGTACAAGTGGCAGGTGCAGGCCAAAGTGGGCGGTGTTTGGAAGGCGTACTCTGATTTCCGCAAATTCACGCTCAAGTGAACAATTCCCTTGGAAAGCAACAGGGCAGGCGATCCGCCTGCCCTGTTCTTTATCTCAACCTGTTCGCTCAAGTTATGGCGCGATCACATTGAAGAGTTTCCTGGCTGACCAGGCCTGCCACTTGCCGTTCACGTACGCGCGCGCCTGCCAGGAATAACTGAAAAGCCCAAGCTTGATACCCGGGTTGGCTTTGCACACTCCGTTCACACAGGCGGTGCTGAGGGCTGATTTCGTGAAGAGCGGAGTTGTTGCGCCACCTTTGAAAACGCGATACTCATACCTGGTGGCGTTCTTCACAGCGCCCCACTTGTAATCCGGGGTCTTGTCGGTGATCTTGCCCCAGGGGGTTTTCAGCACGGGGATGGGCAGGGTGACTTTAACCCATGAAGTGCCTTCGCCCACACGTGAATGAGGGGTTGCTGCGGTGTGATATTTGATGCGCATGTAACCATTTTCACCCCAGCCCGGACCCCAGCTGTTGCGCAGGATCCAGCTGCCGGTGGCGTCATCCCAGCCCACCAGGATGATCTGGTGATTGGTATAGCCGCCGCAGTCATCATTCCCGGAAAACACACCGCCTTTATAGGTAGAGAACCCTCCTAATGCGCAGACACCGGCCGTGATGGGTCCGTAGGTGTAGATGGCGGTCTTGATGGCGTTCACGCTGCCCACCGTCCACTCATCCCCGGTGATGAACTTCCAGTTGCTCAACTTGTAAGGATGGTTAAGCGCGATCGTGCAGGTGCCATTGCTGGCTGTGTAAGGTTTTTCAGCTTCCAACACAGCGCCGACCGTGGTCTGGGCCTTTCCCAGCTTGTTGAAATGGTACATGTGCGCGGTCAGCCCGCCGCCGCAATCCCAGTATTCCTTGTTGCAGGAAACCAGGAATTGTTCCGAGAGATCTTTCAGCGGTCCACCGGCTTTCTTGAGCGCGGATTCCATGACGCCCACTGTGCCGAAGGCCCAGCAGGAACCGCAGCCGCCCTGGTCGCGCACGGGCGGGACGATGCCCTTGGTGCGCCAGTCCCACTTGCTCGGCAGGGTCAAGCCTTGCGGCAGTGTCTCCAACGGATTTTCCTCGCCCAGCAGGGAGCTGGCTTCGGCCTGCACGGGAGCTGAGGGTGTCGGGTCTGCCAGTTCAAGGGTGGTGAGCGGCTCCGCCAGGGTCAGGCTCAGGCTGGCAGTCACGGCTTCCGCCTTGTCAAAGGGACGCTGATAAACCAGCCTGGCGGTTCCGCCGTTGGCGGAGCTCAACTGGAGAGTCTGGATGGAAGGCGCGCCGTACGCGCGGTAGCGCGGTTCAAAGGTCGACTCACCAGCCAGGGTGAAGTTGCCATCAGACTTCACCTGCCATGCATATCCACTGGTGATGCGCGTCTCCAGTTTGAGGGTGAGCGTAGAACTGCCGGCAGGGAGGATAAGCGCCAGTTCAACCGGTCCACCCAGGAAGTCCACCCCGCTATCAAAGAGCAGGGTGTTCAAATTCTCCAGGCTGCCTGAGCCAGTGAGCGTCAGCCGTCCGCCCTGCAGTGCGGCATCAAATCCGCTTGCTTTCAGCGTATCCAGCACTGTATTTGAATCCACATTGGCAGAGCTGAGGTCCAGGCTGAGCGCCCAGGAGGCAGCAGGAGCGTTCCCGGCATTGACCCTGCCTGCGGGCAGGAAAGCTATGAGCAGCAGCAACAGCGCTGCAGCCAGGGAGATCACTCTGAATGAGTGGTCTGTTTGGTTTCTCATTTGGTCCCTCCATCATGACAATTGTTTTCTTTTTATTATATGTAGATTCAAGTAATAAGTGCAACTTTGAAGGTTGAAAGAGGTAAGCTGTAGTAGGATAAGCCTCTAAAGACCGCCAAGTCAAAGGAGCGCTTATGAGATACAAACAGCTTACCTGTGAACAACGATACCAGATTTATGCATTGTTGAAAATGGGTCATACGCAAACGGAAATCGCGAAGGCGATTCATAGGCACAAAGGAACGATAAGCCGAGAATTGAAACGCAATACAGGTTTGCGAGGATATCGGCCGAAACAGGCGCACGAAAGCGCACTTAATCGCCGTAACCACACGCAAGGCCGTATTCAAAAGGAGACCTGGGAACTGGTCAATGAAAAGATCAGATTGGATTGGAGCCCGGAGCAAATTTCGGGGTGGTTGAAGCGCAAACATGCGACCCACATCAGTCATGAGTGGATTTATCAACACATTTTGGCTGATAAGCGAACTGGAGGAAAACTTTACTGTCATCTAAGACTCCAGAAGAAGCGCCGCAAAAGATATGGCAGCTATGAACGGCGAGGACAACTGCCTAACCGAGTGAGTATTGAAGAACGTCCAGCCATTGTGATGAAACGCGAACGGGTTGGAGACTGGGAAGTGGACACTATTATTGGAAAAAGGCATCGTAAAGCCATAGTCACTCTCACGGAACGGAAAACGCGTTTTGCTCTGTTGCAAAAAGTAGACTATCGCACGGCTGATCAGGTGAGTAAGTCTATTATTGATCTGCTGCAACCACTTTCGGATTATGTACTCACCATCACAGCAGACAATGGAAAGGAATTCGCGGAACATCAATTGATTGCCAAGACTTTGAAATCCGACTTCTATTTTGCTCATCCTTTTGCAGCTTGGGAGAGAGGTACAAATGAAAATATGAACGGGTTGGTCCGACAATACGTTCCAAAATCGCATGATTTTAGTTCTCTCTCGGATACGGATCTTCAATGGATCACAAACCGCCTTAATCATCGCCCTAGAAAATGCCTTGATTTCAAATCTCCATTTGAGGTATTCTTAGAGCATACTGTTGCACTTGTTACTTGAATTCACCATACATAAACCAGCCCGTTCCTGTTGATTAAAATTGACAAAAAAAGAAACCGATCATTCAATTTTTTTGTATAATAATACCAATTCATTTCGCTAAATTTTTTAATGCAAGATCATAAATGCACTATAGAAGAGGAGGATTTATGAAAGCAGCAACAGGCAGAAAACTATTGGTTTTGCTGGTCGTCGGGTTGTTAATTGCGACCAGTGTCGGCACCGTACTTGCTCAGCAGGAACCGGTGCAATTGGTTAGTTCTTCGGATGAGACGGTTAGCCCTTATCTCTCCCTCAGGCATCTGTCATTCTCAGACGGCAGGTTCATCGATGGCGCTCAGATCAATGGACCTTCCAAACCGCCTGCGGGATTTGAGGTCCAGGCTCCGGCTGGCATTGAGTCCCTTCCCAGTGCGGGAGTGATCAAGAACTTCCCATCCTTCAGCTGGGTCTTTGGCTGCTCAGCAGTCTCTGGCGCCATGATCGCGGCGTACTATGACAACAAAGCCTACACCAACATGTATGCAGGCCCGTCAAATAACGGCAAAATGCCGCTGACCGATACCAGGTGGGGCACCTGGACAGATGGTGATGAGACTTACCCCAACAACCCGCTCATCGCTTCGCATAAGGGTGTGGACGGCAGAACCACAAAAGGCTCCATCGATGATTACTGGGTGTCCTATCTGAGCTATACACCGGATCCCTTCCTGACCGGCGGATGGGCGCAGCACAGTTGGGCCAGTTCCATCGGCGATTTCATGAAAACCAGCCAGTACCTGTATTACAACGTGGATGGCAGCACGTCCTTCTATAATTACGTGGATGGATCTGGAAACCCGGTACCTGACAAATTGACCTGCGGTGACATGGCCTGGTACGGCATCGACAAGTATGACGGCACCTACGGTCGGAAGCTGTTCTACGAAGCCCGCGGATACTCCGTGACCACCTGCTACAACCAGGCCACTGACAACCGCGCCACTGGCGGTTACTCATTGGCGGAGTTCAAGAAATCCATCGATTCCTGCAACCCGGTGATGATCAACCTGGCCGGCCATACCGTGGTAGGTTACGGTTATGGGGTTGGCAAGACCATCTACATCCGCAACACCTGGGACAGCAACCCTTCTCACATTTATACGATGGAATGGGGCGGCGACTATTATGGCATGAAAATGCTCTCTGTAAGCATCGTCAAGTTGGGACCTGCAGTGATTCCCACTCCGATGAAACCCTCCGGAGAGGGCAAGGATGCCACCCCGACCTATCAATGGGGTAAGGTCAACAAGGCCGCCAGTTACCGCTTCAGCGTGTACGCGGTTGGCTCCAATGCGCTTAAATACACCTTTGTGGTGCCTGCCAGCGCATGCGGCGCAACCTGCGAGAAGACACCTGTAAAGGCTCTGGTACCCGGTGATTACATGTGGCAGGTACAGGCCAAGGTTGGCGGTGCCTGGAAATCATGGTCTGATTTCAAGTACTTCAGCGTAGAGTAAACAGTCTCTTTTTCCTAACAGGACAGGGAATCATGCCTGTCCTGTTTTAAATTTCTTTAAACTGACTGTTCGAATTTACTGATTTTGAGTATAATATTTTTATTCCGCATGTGATTCATGCCCAATAATTACACTCTAATCATCAGGAGGAAAAATGAAAGCAGCAGGAAAGAAGTTGTTGGTTTTGCTGGTCGTTGGACTGTTAATCGCGACCAGTGTCGGCACTGTTTTCGCCCAGGAGAACCCCGCGGCGGAACCGGTCAGTTCATCCACGGAAGTGGTCAGCCCGTACCTGACCTTGCTGCATACGACCTATGCAGATGGAACCGAATTGGAAGGAGCCCTGATCAACGGACCTTCAAAACCACCGGCGGAATTTGAGGCGGATCGCCAGGCTTCGATCGAGCCGCTGCCTGCCACCGGCGTATTGTCCAACTTCCCGTCCTTCAGCTGGGTGTTTGGCTGTTCGGCGGTTTCCAGCGCCATGATTGCCACCTACTACGATCGTGGAGCCTTCCCCAAGTTGTATACTGGCCCCACGGCAGGCGGGAAGATGCCGCTCAGCGACACTTCCTGGCCCACCTGGACTGATGGGTATTCAACCTATCCCAACAATCCGTTGATCGCCTCGCACAAGGGTGTGGACGGGCGTACCACCAAGGGTTCGATCGACGATTACTGGATCAAGTACGGCAGCACGCTGCCGGATCCCTAC
>DAONEZ010000139.1:0-5332 GCA_035403345.1 Anaerolineaceae bacterium | reverse complement strand
CCGCCTTGCTAATGGGCGTACCAAGTTGCGTGGCAGTTTTGGAGAGCAGGTCCTTGGTGATCATGGTGCGTGCGTATTTGCCGGCCAGGTTCAAAGCTTGCGTGGAGACATCCACCCCGGAAGCATCCGAGGTGATATTCACCACCAGCTTGGTGGAAGCCTGGTATACGCGCGGCAACTGGTTGGTATAGTAATAGACTGCCCCGCCAAAAATAACCGCGACCAACACCAATAACCAGGACCACTTGAGCAGTGTCCTGCCAAACTCTACCAGGTCGTCAATTGTCTTGTTTGAGTCCAGTTCCGGATCCATAACAACTCTTTTACCAGCTATTCTTGGAATTATTGTAAGTATTATATAGTGAAACATCGCAATATATCGAAAATTGGAATATTGTGGTCAATACTCAGGGTTTAGAACCCTATTCTTATTTAAAGCAGGTAATTTTGAAATAGGCTTTTTCGTTTTTGTGGAAAGGCCTTTTTCTTTGTTGTTCCGATATAGTTGTTTCTTCAATCCAGCCAAAATCACCCCATGATAAGCCGGTAGATTTGGCAGAACCCGTCCAGCAAATATTCTTGTCGCGTACCTCCAATTTTTTGGTCAATAATTGAATGTATTACCAAAAATAAATACAACTAATCAGTGATCGAGTATCCATAATTCATCACAATCCTACCGACATAATTGGTACCCGGGACAAGCAGGTTGCAAAAAGCCGTTGAAAAACACCCGTTTTTCCTTATAATGAAATGGGTGGAAACTTTCATTCCATTCCGGGACATTTCCATGAACCACAATCAACCTACAAAAGATAACCTCGTCGAGGCTGCCATTGCGAGCCTGGTATTCCTGGGGTTCGGAACACTGATCATGCTGGTATTCAGCCCATGGCGGCCCATGATCCCGAACTTGCTTACAGATTACCTGGCCAGGATCGGGGTGTGCATCGGTTTGCTGATCCTGGTACTCATTAGTTCCAGAGTGCCCAGGCTGCAGCGTTACCAACCGCTAATGATCGGGCTGACGATCCTGGCGGTGGTGGTCTCTATTGAGTTCATCATGGGCAGGTATGTGCAAAACAACCTGGGAATCTCTGACGCGACGCCGAAAGGTTGGGCCTGGACCAAGTTGAATGAAGCTTTCGTCGTGATCTGCACCGTGCTGGTGTTGAACAAAGCCGCCGGTGGCAGCCTGGGCTCGCTCTACGTCCAAAAGGGCAAGCTGAAGCTCGGCCTGCTCATCGGATTGGGCACCTTCCTGCTGGCGGCAGCAGGTTCCTTCCCCATGGCCACCCTGTTCAAAGCGCAAAACCTGACCATTGCCCGGGTCATCCCGTGGATCCCATGGCTGTTGATCTACGTGCTGGCCAACGCCGCCATGGAGGAACTGACCTTTCGCGGGCTGTTCCTGCGTAAATTGCAGCCTTTCACGGGGAAGTTCCTGGCCAACTTCCTGGTTGCCCTGGTCTTCACCGGGTTGCATGCCACCGTGAATTACTCGGCAGACAACCTGATCTTCGTAGCAGTCACCCTTCCGTTTGCGCTCCTATGGGGCTATATCATGCAGAAAACGGACAGCATTTGGGGATCGATCCTGTTCCACGCCGGCATGGATATTCCAATTATGTTGGGCATCTTTTCCTCGCTGACATGATAGACCTGCCGTCCGCTCGAAAGATCCCAGGGTAATGACGCCGTTTCGTATGGGCTGTCAGTCCTCTTTCAGATACTTGAGGAAAATGAAAGTAAATGGATATCTTCGACGAAGTCCGGTTTGACTATCTTTCTCCAGAGAACAAATCCTTTTTGCTCCATTTTGACAGGGAAATGGGTCGGCTCGGGTACGGCTTTGGTGGTGAAATTGGCAGCGGGTATTGCTGGGGAAAACACATGCTTATTTACCGCCGCAGTGGAGCAAAAAGCCCTCGGGTTTTTGCCCGGGTCTACCTGCGCGAGACCGGTATCAGCCTGCGATACTTTTTGAACGATATCGACAGGCATCGGAAATACCTGGAGAGCGCTCCCGGACATATCCAGGCTCCTTTCATTGGACCATATGGAGATTGCCGGCACTGCCATAATGAAAAGGACGGCAAATGCAGGTTTCGGAAGAGTTACACCCTATTCAACCGATTCATTGAAAAGTGCAATGGATATACATTTGAATTTCCCAACTCGACCGTTGAAAAATTGCCGGATTACATAGCTCTCTTCCTGGAGTTTTTCCCAGCCAGGCAGGCAATCGGATCCCGTAATTGAGGCAACCTTTCACCCGGCTCGATCATGGACAATTTTCACTTGATGTTGGTTTCTCAATGCGCCTTCCTTATCACCGCACCCATGAAATATCTGAGGCATAATTACCACAAGATAGGTTTCAGGAGGTTATCATGCTTTATCGAGATTTAGGCCGCACCGGTTGGAAAGTTTCCGCGCTCAGCTTTGGCGCGTGGGCTATTGGAGGTACCTGGGGACCCGTGGATGAGGCTGACTCGCTGGCCGCCCTGCACCGTGCGATTGATCTGGGGGTAAATTTCTTTGACACCGCCGATGTGTATGGCGACAGCATCAGCGAACGCCTGCTGGGCAGGCTGCGCCGCGAGGTTAGCCAGCCCATCCATATTGCCACAAAGGCCGGGCGCCGCCTCGACCCGCACACTGCCGAGGGCTACAACCGTAAGAACCTGACCGCTTTCGTGGAGCGATCGCTGCTGAACCTGAGCATGGAGGCATTGGACCTGCTGCAACTGCACTGCCCGCCCACCCAGGTGTATTACATGCCCGAGGTTTTTGGCGTGCTGGATGACCTGGTGAGCGCTGGAAAACTGCAATTCTACGGTGTCAGCGTGGAAAAGGTGGAGGAAGCGCTCAAGGCGATCGAATTTCCAAACGTGCAGAGCGTGCAGATCATCTTCAACCTGTTCCGTCAGCGCCCGGCTGACCTCTTTTTTGAGCAGGCCAAAAAGCACCAAGTGGGCATTTTGGCACGCGTGCCGCTTTCCTCCGGCATGCTCACCGGAAAAATGAAGCTTGATTCTGCCTTTGCTGCGGATGACCATCGCGCCTTCAATCGCGACGGGGCCGCCTTTGACCGCGGCGAGACCTTCTCGGGGGTCGATTACCGGACCGGCCTGCAGGCGGTGGAGGAACTGAAAGCCATCTGCCCGCCGGGGATGAGCCTGGCGCAGTTTGCCCTGCGTTGGATATTGATGTTCGACGCGGTCACCTGTGCCATCCCGGGGGCCAAAACCCCGCAGCAGGCCGAGCAGAACTTCACGACTGCCGACCTGCCAGCGCTGTCTGCCGAAACCATGCTCCAGGCCAGGGAAATATACGAAAAATACATCCGCAACCTTGTTCATCACTACTGGTAAACGTGGAGTGAGCGGTCTGAATATGACACAAGAATTCCCTCCCTCCGATTTTGATGACTGGGCAGCCACTTATGATGAAAGTGTTGCTCCCGGAAGCGGGTTTCCGTTCTACGGATACCAGGAGGTCCTGCAGACCATTTTCCAAGGAGCTGCCCTTCAGGCCGGGTCCAGCGTGCTCGACCTGGGCATCGGCACAGGCAACCTGGCCGCCAGGTTTGCACAGGCCGGCTGCGAGATCTGGGGCGTGGATTTCTCGAAGAAAATGATCGAGCTGGCTGCGAGAAAACTCCCGCGTGCTTACCTGGCCGTCGCGGATATCCGCAGCGAGTGGCCGCCGGAGTTTCAACGCCGCTTCAGCGCTATCGTTTCAGCCTATACCTTTCATCATTTTCCCCTGCAGGAAAAGGTGGTCCTGGTAAAACGGCTCATGAGCAATCACCTGGAACCGGGCGGCAGAATGGTCATCGGGGATATTGCCTTCTCGGATGCAGCCAGTGAGGATGCCTTGCGGAAGTCGCTGGGGAATGACTGGGAGCAGGAATACTACTGGCTGGCGGATGAAACCCTTGCGGTAATAAATGCAGCAGGGATCCCGGCAAAATACACGCAAATTTCTTCGTGTGCAGGGATATTTGAGTTCAAAGCGGGGAAAACTGGTTAAGTGAAAGTACCTTCCTGGCTACTAGCAGGTGCTTTCAAGTAAGGAGGAATTAATGAGCATCAGTTACTTTTATGAGAAATCACTTCAGCCTTCGATCAACGAGATCGAGTCCATCCTGGGTAAATCGCTGCCCTTTTGGAAGAGGCTCACTCAATTTATTGATCAACAATTCCAGATGCCCGCAGACCTGAGTTACGGCGGCAGGAATTATGGCTGGAATTTCTGGTACCGGAATAAAGGAAAATCTCTCATCTCCCTCTATCCCCAGGAAGATCAATTTATTGCACAGGTTATCTTGGGTAGAGTTGAACTGGAAAAAGCTATCAGTCTGACTCTGGGAGAAAATGTGGGAAAAATGGTTCTCGAAACACCCATGTTCCATGATGGCAAGTGGTTATTCGTCCCAGTTAAGTCAGAAATTGAAGAAAATGACATTGAACAACTGTTGTTGATAAAAAAACGCCCGATAAAACAAAAGAGCCTTTTATCCTATCCTGACACAGATAAATAAAGAATCGGGGTAATGTTCACCTCACTTCAGAGGCTTCTCTTCCTTCGATCTTGATAGTACTATGTTTCATCCATCCAAAGTCTTCCCCCGATTTTTTATCTTAAATCCGGTGTTGTGCTATAACTTAATTCATACAGTAATCATAAAAGGAGTAAATTAACATGAATCACATTGATGGCACTTTCAAAGGTCCGCGCGGACTGGATATATATTACCAGGGCTGGCTGCCGGATGGTGAAGTTAAAGCGGTGCTGTTCATCGTCCACGGCCTGGGCGAGTACTGCGGGCGTTACACCAACGTGGTCAACCGCTTCGTTCCCCTGGGTTACTCCGTCTATGGGTTGGACCATATCGGGCATGGTAAGTCCGGCGGCGACCGTGAGATGGTCAAGACCTTCGAGGATTTCACCGAACCCCTCAAGACCTACTACAAAATGGTCACGGCCTGGCAGCCGGGTAAACCGGTTTTCATCTACGGGCATAGCCTGGGCGGATTGATCACCTCCTTCCACCTGCTGGATGAGCAAGCCAGCTTCAAGGGAGCCATCATTTCCGCCGCCGGCGTCAAGGTGCCGGAGAACATCTCGGGCATGACCGTCTTCATGGGCAAGGTGCTCTCAGTCCTTGCGCCCAAGGCCGGTATTCTCGGACTGGACATCAACTATCTTTCTCACGACAAAGCCGTGGTGGACACCTACAACGCCGACCCGCTGGTGTTCCACGGCAAGACCCCGGCCCGCCTGGCTGCCGACGAAGGTATTGCCGTCACCGGTCGTCGTGTCG
>DAONEZ010000138.1:0-5364 GCA_035403345.1 Anaerolineaceae bacterium | reverse complement strand
ATACCTCCTGGGCTGCGCCTCAGCCGACCGATGAGGATTACAAGGTTGCGTTCTCAACCGACGTTGCCGGCAATCCCATCTACACCGCTGAAATGACTCCGGAAGAGAAATACGCTGCTGCAGAAGCCGCTGCCCTGGGCTTCTTCGAAGCTGCCGGTTTCACAGTTGCTGATGGCAAGCTCACCGCTGCCCCTGAAGGCGCCAAGTTGACCTACGAAGTCATCGTCCCCGGTGATGGTACTGGTGACCACCCCGCTTTCGCAGTCCTGACCGGTGCACAGGCCTCCCTGGCCAAGATCGGCATGGAACTCAAGATCAACGACCCGGCTGACAGCAACATCCTCTGGGATGCCCTGGATGCTGGAACCCAGGAACTGTGGACCGCTGCCTGGGGTGCCACAATCGACCCCGACATGTACCAGGTCTACCACAGCTCTGGCGTTCCAGGCGAAGGTGGTTCTGACTCCAATCACTACCACATCCGCGACGCCGAACTCGATCAGCTCATCATCGATGCCCGCAAGAGCGATGACCAGAACTACCGCAAGGCCATCTACAAGCAGGCTCTCGATAAGATCATCGACTGGGCTGTTGAGATCCCCAACTATCAGCGCCAGAACTGCATCATCTTCAGCACTCAACGCATCAAGATTGATACCCTGACCCCCGATATCACCACCTTCTGGGGCTGGCTGAATGACATCGAACTTGTTGAGATGAACTAGTAGGTGAGGAACCTTAACACACCTGCTTAAGCAAAACCGTGAGCCCACCTTTGGGTGGGCTCACATTTTCTACAGAATTATTTCTCAACTTATCAAATCTTGGTTGTTATCAAGTGAAGGATCGACATGCGCAATTTTATTATCAGGAGAATCTTACTCGGTCTGTTTATCACGTTCTTTGGAGCAATGGTAATTTATGCTGTTATCCGCAGCCTGCCTAGTTCGTACGTTGAGACAATCGCCAGGCAGAGAGCCAGCAGTCCGTTAAGTAACAAAACCTACCAGGAATGGCTGGATCAACTCAATCTTGTCTATAAGTTAAATGTCGGCATTATTCCGGGTTTCTTTGGATGGCTCGGTAATGCGATCAAGGGTGACTTCGGGGAATCCTGGCATTATGGCATTCCTGTTACCGCCAAGTTTACCCAGGTGATCTGGTATTCCGTGATCATCAACATCCTTACGTTTTTTGTAGAAATTTTTATTGCCATACCATTAGGCAATATCGCTGCGAGGAAACAATATAGTAAGACGGATTATGCCATCACGGTGTTTGCCTTGATGGGAATTTCCCTTCCTACCTTTTTCCTGGCAACCATCCTCAAATATGTGTTTTCCATCAAACTGGGCTGGTTCGACCTGTATGGGCTAACCGGCAGGTACTACACCTCGATGACGCCGTTCCAGCAGGTGATGGATATCGGCTATCACATGATCCTGCCGATCCTCACGCTTACCATGCTCTCCATTGGTGGCCTGATGCGTTATACCCGCACAAACATGCTCGAGGTACTAAATTCCGACTACATTCGTACTGCCCGCGCTAAAGGGCTGCCGGAAAAAGTGGTAATCAACAAACACGCATTTCGGAACACGCTGATCCCCCTCGTTTCTTACATGAGTTACCTGCTTCCTTCAATGTTTGGCGGATCACTAATCACAGAAACCCTGTTTCAGATTCCGGGCATTGGCTACATTTCCTTTCAAGCCATTATCCGCGGCGACATACCCTTCGCCATGTTTTACTCAACATTTCTAATCATCCTTACGGTGGTCAGCCTGATCGTTGCGGACATCATGTACGCAGTGGTCGATCCACGCGTAAGAGCGAATTAATGGTGGTGGACTATGTCTGACAATAACCTACCAGTTCAAAAGATCGATCCGAATACGAACGGCGAACCCACCAAACGCGATGAAATGCATCTTGACGATGCCCGCCGTGTTAAAGTCCTCTCTCCGGGCATGCTGGTTTTCAAGCGTTTCATCCGCAACAGCCTTGCAGTGGTCGGATTTGGGATTCTATTTTTTATGTTCACCTTTTCGTTCCTGGGGCCTCTGTTTTCACCTTACGGACAGACCCAGGTATTTAAAGGAGTCGGCAGCATGTCGAAGGAATATGCCGGAGCAATCTATAACACCGAGCTGCGTTACACGGTTGCAGAAGGCGAAGAATTCGGCAGTGCTGAACGTGCTCAATTCCTGTTAGCGTTAGGGAAAAACTCGAACACCTTCACCTACGGAGAAAGCGTCTATTACTTCGTCCAAGAAAGTGAAAATGTGTACCGCATCCTGCAACTTGACCCGGTCGCAGAAGTGATGGTCGGGATCTTCAAGCCATTGGCTGGCAGTACAGTGCCTGAAGGACTAATGACCGCCTACCAATCGGCCGTCGACAGGCAAGCTGACAACTTCAAGTACGAAGGCGTCACCTACCGCATCACGAAAAAAGGCAAAGGGTTTCAAGTTTCAACCGAACATGATGTTGCCCTCGGCATGATCCCTGTCTATGATGCGTATAACAAGATAAACGAAAATATTGTTTCTTCTTTCGCCTTCAAGCTTGACAGTAGCCGAGCCCTGTCCATAAACAAGGTCGCTTTTTCCTCCGATGGAAAAGATTTTTCTGTCCGTTATGATAAAGGACAGGCAACAATCCTGGACGACGCCGGCATGGAGTTCGCAGAGGTCTCTGACATTATAGTTAACCCATTGGACCAGGCAGAATTCCTGACAGTTGACTTTAAAGCTGCAGTACGCGAGGCGATCAATAACCGCCAGTCAAAACTTACATTCACCCATGACGATGGGAACACCATCGAATACTCCATTGTTCGCGTCAACAACACGTATAACATCAAGCGCGAAACTGCCACGGAACTGATCCGAACCTATGAAAACCCGTCTGCCGATCATTGGCTTGGGCTTGACAACAACGGCATGGATGTCATGACCAGGCTCATGTTTGGCGGTCGCGTCTCCCTGATGGTCGGATTTGTGGTCATTTTCATTGAGCTCTTCATCGGCGTCATCGTCGGCGGACTGTCAGGTTATTTTGGCGGTTGGGTGGATACAGCCTTTATGCGTTTTGTGGACCTGTTCAACTGCATTCCTTTTTACCCGATGGTCCTCATCTTCGGTTCTGTTATGGATACGCTTGAAGTTGACCCGATGGCTAGAATTTTTATCCTTATGGCGATCCTGGGTATCCTCGGTTGGACAGGTGTGGCGCGTATCGTGCGCGGACAGATCCTCTCGCTGCGCGAACAGGACTTCATGGTAGCAACCGAAGCAACCGGCATCCGTACCAGCCGCAGGATCTTCAAACACCTTGTGCCGAACGTGATGCCGCTGCTGATCGTTTATGCCACCGCCGGACTTGGAGGCGTCATCATCTCGGAGGCCACACTTGGCTTCCTGGGTCTCGGAATCAAATATCCCCTGGCTTCCTGGGGAAGTATCATCAATGTTGCTTCGGATGCGTTTGTAATGACCAACTACTGGTTCATGTGGATTCCGGCTGGTCTGTTGATCCTTCTCACCGTGCTCGGCTTCAACTTTGTTGGCGATGGGCTGCGCGACGCGTACGATCCGAAGATGAAAAGGTAGGTAATGACTATGAATGGAGAAAGAGGATCCTTGATCGAAAGGATCAATAGAAGAATCAAACCCAAGGATAGTAATCACATCTCCGCCCGTGAGTTGGCGCAGATCTCGCGTGAGAATCGCAAGATTACAGATGCCATTGAAAAACAACGTAATCGAAAAAACGTACCTGAGAGCGAGTACCTCACCAGGATGAAGAATCCGGACAATGTGGTTGAATTTGACGACCTGCACACCTATTTCTTTACTGATATCGGTACTGTAAAAGCAGTAGATGGCGTCACATTTGAAATTCCCAAGGGGAAATCAGTTGGTGTGGTAGGAGAATCCGGCTGCGGTAAATCCGTGACCGCCCTGTCCCTCATGCAACTGGTGCAGCGCCCCCAGGGACAGATCGTGGACGGCGCCGTCCGCTTCAATTCCGGTGATAAGGTATACGACATCGCTAAGACGCCGACGAATGTAATGGAAACGATCCGCGGCAGTAAAGTGTCGATGATCTTCCAGGAACCCATGACCAGCTTGAATCCCGTTTTCCGGGCTGGCGATCAGATCGACGAAGTCATCAAGCTCCATAACGCCGGCATCACTGATGAAGAGGCTAAAGCTACTTCATTAAAAATGATCGATATGGTCGGTATCGCCAACAACACCGGCGTTTACGAGATGTTCCCGCACGAACTCTCAGGCGGCATGCGCCAACGCATCATGATCGCCATGGCCCTGGCTTGTAACCCCAAGCTGATCATTGCGGATGAACCCACGACTGCCCTCGACGTAACCATCCAGGCCCAGATCCTGGATCTGCTGCGCAACCTGAAGGACAAGATCAACTCCAGCATCATGCTCATCACGCATGACCTGGGGGTAATCGCCGAAATGGCCGATTATGTCGTGGTCATGTACGCCGGACGCATCGTTGAAAAAGGCACGGCCCATGAAGTGTTCCACAACCCGCTCCATCCCTATACTGTTGGTTTGATGCGTTCCAAGCCGGTCATCAACCGCAGCGTTGATCGCCTGTACAGCATCCCGGGCAACGTGCCCAACCCCATCAACATGCCCAATTACTGTTATTTTAAGGACCGCTGTGATAAGCGCATGCCTGCGTGTGATGGCGCTTATCCACAGGAAATCTATGTCACGAGTACTCACATGGCAACCTGTTACCAATATGTGAACTCAAAGGCAGAGGTATAAATATGCCAGCGAATCGATACCAGGAAACAAACGAAGACTTGATCGATACCGTCATGCAGGTGATCGACCTGAAGCAATACTTCCCCATCAAGGCGGGGTTGATGCAAAAAGTGGTTGGTCACGTAAAAGCAGTCGATGGTATCAGTTTTGAGATCAAACGCGGTAAGACCATGGGACTGGTGGGCGAATCCGGCTGCGGCAAGACCACCGTCGGCAAGACCATACTGCGCCTAAACGAAAAGACCAGTGGCGAAGTCCTCTTCTATGGTTTTGACATCTTTGAGATCCCGCGCAAAGAAATGCGCACCATCCGTCCAAAGATGCAGATCATCTTCCAGGACCCCTACTCCAGCCTTTCCCCGCGTCTGCCGGTCAGCGAAATCATCGGCGAAGCAGTGAAGGAACATCATATTGTCCCGGACAGTCAATACGACGAGCACCTGGACCGCATCATGAAAGCCTGCGGGTTAGAGCCCTACCACAAGGACCGCTACCCGCACGAATTTTCTGGCGGGCAACGCCAGCGTATCTGCATCGCCAGGGCGCTTGCGCT
>DAONEZ010000137.1:0-5394 GCA_035403345.1 Anaerolineaceae bacterium | reverse complement strand
CTTTTGCCAGCGATACGTGCGGCCCGATGACCACGTTCTCCAGGCTGACCCCGTCCGGAATGTGCACCGGGGGGATCACACTGACCCCGGCTTTGGCGGGCGGCAGTGAACCGCCGTTCAGCCCGTGATCCAGCAGGTAGCGGTTGGTTTCAAGGACCGCCTCGGGGATGCCGGCGTCCAGCCAGACAACGATCTCCTGCTTGCGCATCTTGATGCCCTGTTCCAGGTACACGTTGATGGCATCCGTCAGGAAGTATTCGCCTTTCAGGCTCTTGCCGCGGCGCATCTGTTCCTCGATGGCGGTCATCAGTCCTTCACCGTCGCGGAAGTAATAGAAGCCCACCAGCACCAGGTTGTTGCTGCAATCGGCGGGCTTTTCCACCATGCGGGTAGCCCAGCCCTGTTCGTCCAGTTCGATCACGCCAAAACGGCGCGGGTCTTCCATGGGTTTGACCCAGGCGACAGCGTCGGCAGTTTCGTGTGAAAGGAAGGACAGGTCGGTTTCGATGAGCGTGTCGGAGAAGGCGATCAACAGGGGGCCGTGCAGGTGCTCACGCGCCATCCACAGGGCGTGTGCCTGCCCCCGCATTTCCTCCTGCAGGATGAAGTGCACGGTCTTTGCGGGATAGGCGGCCTGCATATACTTCTGGATCTGGTCGCCCTGGTTGGAACTGACAATGAAGACGTATTCCGCCTGTTCCAGCCCGGGCAGGGAGTTGAACTGGTCGAGGGCGTAATCGATGACGCGTTTGCCGGCCAGTGGCAGGAGCGGTTTGGGGCGCACCCAGGTATGCGGGCGCAGGCGCGACCCGTAGCCTGCCATGGGAATGACAATCTTGACGTTCTGGCTCATGCTCACCTCACCGGTTTGATGGTTGGCGGTAACCCTGCCTGCCTTGATTTTACACCGTGGACCCTTTTTGGTCGATGCAGGAAAGTCATGTGCCGGGGCGGTGTTCGTAACCATTTTAACCAAAAATCCTTCCCCGGGGGGAAGGATTTCGTCCAGGTCAGGCAGGTCAGATGCGCGCCAGGGTGGTGACGGCGGGGACTCGGTCGAACATCCAGAATGAGAGCGGCAGGCCGAGCCCCAGGGTGATCCCGGCGATCAGCCAGGCTAGCAGCATCCACACCAGGCTGAACCAGAAGCCGATCACCACGAAGTACAGGGCACGCAGCAGCCAGGGGTTCTGTTTGGGCATGCTCTGGTGGTATACAGGCACGCCGTCACGGACTTCCACGGTGGTCTGCACGCGCACCGGGCGCAGGGTCATCACCTGCGGCAGGCGGTTGAGCATGGCCAGCCCAAGCGGCAGACCGATGATGGTGAGGTTGAAGAACCAGGCGGCCAGCACCCACAGCAGCCCCAGCCAGATACCGATAAATATGAAGTACAGTGCGCGCACCAGCAGCCCGGGTCCGGACTGGGTTTGCGTGAGGATGACAGGTTGATTGGTCATGAGCATCTCCTTTTTATTTTCTACTACATATACGCAAAAACCCGCAGGTTGTTGCGGGTTTTATTTCTTCCGATAATTAAGGGTCTTTAGTTCAAACCGGGATCGCGTTTGTGCCAATCCGTCGCGCTCTGGTAGGCATGCGCGGCGCGGAACAGGATGTCTTCCCTGAAGTGCGGTCCCATGAGCTGCATGCCGATGGGCAGTCCTTCGCCGTCGAAGCCGACCGGGAAAGCCAGACCGGGTACCCCGGCCAGGTTGGTGGGCAGGGTGAACACGTCCTCCAGGTACATGGCCAGCGGATCGCCGGCGTGTTCGCCCAGGCGGAAGGCGGTGGAGGGCGCCACCGGGCAGGCGATCACGTCCACCTGTTCAAACACCTGCTCGAAATCGCGCTTGATGAGCGTGCGCACCTTCTGTGCCTGACCATAGTAGGCGTCGTAGTAGCCGGCGGAGAGAGCGTAGGTGCCCAGCATGATGCGCCGCTTGACCTCAGGTCCAAAGCCTTCGCCGCGCGTCTGGCGGAACATCTCCCAGAGCGAATCGTTGCTGGCGCGCGGGCCAAAGCGTACGCTGTCGTAACGTGCCAGGTTGGCCGAAGCCTCCGCGGGGGCGATCAGGTAATACACGGGCAGGGCATAGCCAGTGTGCGGCAGGCTCACCCTGGTAACGGACGCGCCTAACAGGCGTAATTGCTCGATGGCTGCCAGCACGCCCTGCTGAACCGCGGGCTGGATACCTTCGATGAAATATTCATCCGGCACGCCTACGCGCAGACCTTTGAGATCGGTGCCGGCGGACAGGGATATGGGCGGCACGGGGAGATCCATGGTGGTGGCGTCCAACGGGTCAGCGCCGGCCATAATGCCAAAGAGCAACGCAGCATCCGCGGTAGAGCGGGCAAAGACGCCCATGCAGTCCAGGGAGGAGCCGTATGCTACCAGGCCGTAACGCGAAACGCGCCCGTAGGTGGGTTTGATGCCGGTGACGCCGCAGAATGAAGCCGGCTGGCGGATGGAACCGCCCGTGTCCGAGCCGATGGCAGCCGGCAGCATATGCGCGGCCACCGCGGCAGCGCTGCCGCCGGAAGAGCCGCCGGGCACGCGTGCCGTATCCCAGGGGTTGAAGGTGGGACCGTAAGCCGAGGTCTCGGTGGAGGAGCCCATGGCGAATTCATCCGTGTTGGTCTTGCCCACCACGATAGCGCCGGCGTTCATCAGGCGCTGCACAGCCGTGGCGGTGAAGGGTGAAACGAAATTCTCGAGGATCTTTGAGCCGCAGGTGCAGCGCATGCCCTTGACCGTGATGAGGTCCTTGACCGCGATGGGCAGCCCAAGCAGGGGCGGCAGGCTGATGCTGCTGTCTGTGCGTGCGGCGGCGTAGCGCTGGTCGGCCAGGTCGGCCTGTTCCAGGGCGCGTTCAGGCGCAAGCGTGAGGAAGGCGTGGATGCGCAGCTCCAGGGAGTGGATGCGCTCCAGGTGGGCGGTCATCACCTCGCGACAGGAGAACTGCCCTGCGCGCAGGCCGGTTAACAGGTCGATGACGCCGAGTGAGGTAAGGTCAGCCGTCATTCGAGCACCGGGGGAACTTTGAATTGGCTCTTCTGAGTCAGCGGCGCGTTCGACAAAACTTCTTCCGGGGTCAGCCCGGCGGAGGGGACGTCCTCGCGCAACAGTCCGTGCGCCGGCAGTACGCTGGAGGTGGGCGGAATGCCGCTGGTATCCAGCTCCTGCAGGCGAGTAACATGGTCGAGGATGGCAGAGAGCTGCTGGCGGTAGGTCTCTTTCTCCTCCGCGGAGAGCTGCAGGCGCGCCAGGGCTGCGATGTGTTCCACTTCTTCCAGGGATAATTTCATGCGCCAATTATACACGCAACCACCGGGCAGCCGGGCTTGCGGAATATAAGGTTGCAACTATGGTAAAAAAGGTCTATACTAAAATCACACTTAATCAGGAGGATGAAATGACAGCTATTAAGGACATTGAAGGCATTGGACCAGTTTATGCAAAGAAACTGAAAGATGTTGGCATCGCCACCACCGAGAAGTTGCTCGAGGCAGGCGCTGCCCCCAAGGGGCGCAAAGCCCTGGCGGAGAAGGCCGGCATTGATGAAACCTTGATCCTGGAATGGGTCAACCTGGCAGATCTGTTCCGCATCAAGGGTGTGGGCAGCGAGTATTCCGACCTGCTTGAAGAAGCCGGCGTGGATACCGTGGTGGAGCTCAGCAAGCGCGTTCCCAAGCACTTATTCGACAAGATGGTGGAAATCAACACCGCCAAGAAACTGGTGCGTAAGATGCCGGTTGAGAAACAGGTGGCTGACTGGGTCGAGCAAGCCAAGAAACTGCCCAGGATCGTAAGTTACTAATCCTAGGTGTCTAAATAAGGGTGAGAACAACTCTCACCCTTATTCTTATTTAAGTTACCAGATCGGTCAGGATTACTCAGCGAATGAAAATTGTGTACGTAGCTTCCAATAACCCGGTCAAGCGCAGCGCCGCCGCGGAGGGCTTCCGGCGTATGTTCCCCGGGGAGGTGTTTGAGGTACGCTCGCTCAATCCCAATGCGCCCGTGTCCCACCAACCCATGACTGACCGCGAGACGCTGGAAGGTGCCACCCTGCGCGCCGAACTGACCCGTGACCAGGCGCCGGATGGCAACTTCTGGGTGGGCATCGAGGGCGGCATGCAGGACAGCCCGAACGGCATGGGCACCTTTGCCTGGGTGGTGGTACTCTCGCGTGAGCGTGCGGGGCGTGGGCGCAGCGGTGAGTTCTTCGTCCCCGAAAAGGTGGCTGAACTGGTGCGCCAGGGCATGGAGTTGGGCGAGGCGGACGACCTGGTTTTTTCTAGAAACAATTCCAAGCAGGGCAACGGCGCCATCGGCCTGTTGACCGATGACGTCATCGACCGCGCCGGGTTATACGTGCCGGCGGTGGTCTTTGCGCTCATCCCTTTCAAACACCCGGAATTATATTAACCGATGCAGCTATACTTCGCCCGTCATGGAGAGAGCACGGCCAACCTGTTGCGTGTATTCTCCAACCGTGAACTGGATCATCCCCTTACGGAAAAGGGCTGCGCACAAGCGTATGAGCTGGCGCAAAAACTGGCACCAGAGGGGATCAGCCTGCTCTTCACCAGCCCGGTGCCGCGCGCCAGGCAAACCGCTGCCCTCATCGGGGAAAAGCTGAGCCTCCTGCCAGAGATCAACCCGGCGCTGCGCGAGTTCGACGTGGGCGAGTTTGAAGGTCGCGCGGATGATGGCAGCTGGGATAAGTTCTGGCAGCTATTTGACC
Organism: Anaerolineaceae bacterium; assembly: GCA_035403345.1. Lineage (GTDB taxonomy): Bacteria > Chloroflexota > Anaerolineae > Anaerolineales > Anaerolineaceae > UBA6107. Next base: position 640 of record DAONEZ010000137.1, on the reverse strand, counting down.
AGTGGTTGGTGCAGGGGGACCTTGAAGCCAGGATCCCTGGAGGGGAGAGCTATCTCGAGATCAGGGCGCGCTTTGTGTCTTTTGTCGAAGAGTTGGTCAGGCGCTACTGCCAGACGGATACGCGCATCCTGCTCATCAGCCACGGTGGCATCTATCGCCTTATGCTGCCGCTGGTGCTTGGCAATGTTCCGCAGGTTTATGCAGATACCCACATGCTGGGCAACACCGAATACGTACGGGCAGAATTGACGGAAAATGGACTTAGGGCGCTGGAGTGGGCAGGGCAGGGTCTTCCGGGTTCATGAGATGCTCCCCATACCAGAGCAGGTAGTTACTCACGTGTGCCGACCAATAAGCCGGTTCGTGTTTCCCGGCGAACTCTGTGTACTGATAAGGCACACCCAATTCTTCCAGGGTTGAGACGAATTCCGCTACATTGGCATAGTACATATCCTTATCCCCCACATCAACATATAGGAATGGCGCGTCTGACGGCGCGTTCATTTCAGTTACACTTTGCCTGATCTGCGCCGCCTGACCGTAGAAGAGCGGGGTGCTGTGTGCGCCGACCGCGGTGAAAAGCCCGGGGTGCGTAAAGCCCAGCGCCACCGCCCAGTTACCGCCGCGCGAGAGCCCGCCA
>DAONEZ010000136.1:0-5430 GCA_035403345.1 Anaerolineaceae bacterium | reverse complement strand
GGCCCGTTTCCTGTTGATGTTGGCGTTTAGTGTGTCGAGCATCAGCTTCGATTCGCTCAGCCGCTTGGCGTCGATGTCGTAGAGGGCGATGTGGGAGTTCTGGAGGGCGGGCGTCAGCATGCTATCGCCCAGGATGGCCTTGGCGAAGATCATGTCCAGCTCCGCCAGGATGTTCAGGCGCAGCTCAACGAACTGCTCCAGCCAGGGCAGCAACAGCGCTACTGCCAGTACGGTCAGCAGCATCACGCCGAGGTAGGAGGCCAGGCGGCGCGCCTGCGGGTTGGGGCGCAGCAGCAGGTAGCCCAGCGCCGCGAGCGCAAGCGGCAGGATGCCGCTCAGCGTGAGCTGCTTGAGCAGGCTGAGCAGGATGGCGGGGATGTCCACATGGCTGCCGTAGTAGCGCAGCAGCAGGTCCAGGTGCTCCTGAGGCGTGAGCGGCACGGTGACCACAGCCTGCGTGGACGAGAGCGCGTTGAGGAAGAAGGGCATCGCCGCGGCGAGGTACACCAGTCCGCCCAGCACCAGGTGCAACAGGCGCTTGCGCCAGGGCAGCGGTGCGAGGAACAGAAAGACCGCGCCGAAGGCGATCAACAGAGGCAGCGAGCTGATGGAGTGGACATAGATGAGCGCGCTCAGCACCGCGCAGGTGAGATACCAGTAGCGCAGCCTGCCGGCGTGCCGCACGCTCCACAGCAGCAGGAAGGGGAAGGCGATCTCCACCAGGTTGCGCGGCAGGGCGTCATCCAGCAGGCCCCAGTAATCCCAGGCGCCGGTGTAGATCACCGGGAAGGTGAGCACCGCCAGCAGCAGGGCGTAGCCGCGGTGGCGGAAGAGCGCTTTGCCGAGCAGGTAGAAGCCGAGCAACTTGAGGAAGAGCACGATGGGCAGCAGTGTGAGGAAGGCGCTGCCGTAGTCGCCGTTGAGACGGGAGAGCAGGCGGATGAGCGGCACGTGGGCGGCGAAGTAGATATCCACCTTAGCGCTGTTCTGGAAGATGTAGTCCGCGGCGAATGCGCCGGGGTGGTCGAGCGCGGCAGCGTAGGAGGAGATGTAGGAGGCATCGCTGCCCAGGAAGATGAACGGGTGCAGACCCTTCCAGCGCCCGAGGGTGTAGAGGATGGCGAAGAGCGCGAAACCGATGAGCACCAGGGCGTCCGCGGCGCGCGGGGTGAGGTGCGGGAGTGAAAGGCGGGCGAGCAGGCCCTCAGCGCGGGTGAGCCAGCGCCAGGGGTCGGGCAGGCGGCGCAGCGGGGGCAGCAGCAGGGCGATGCCGAAGAGCATAACCAGCACGAACACACCCGCCAGGAGCAACTGCGAGCGCCCAATGCGCAACGCCTCACCCTGCAGCACATCCAGGAAGAGGGTGTACAGCAGGAGCAGGGCTCCCAACAGGAGGATGAACAGACCGATCTTCTTACGCTCCAAGCGCGGCTCCGGAGGAGGGGATGAGGATTACAGAGTGATTATAAAGGAAAGAGAGATGTGTGAGGCTGTGATTATTCATGATCGTGGATTCAAGGAACACTGCAATTTCGAATGAGATGAACCAGCAAGTTGACAAATGATCAAAAAAGGGTATTATAGTAATTGAATGTTAGTTTAATCCTAACATCTAGTTACTATGGAAAAAGGAAATTTCTTATCTGCACTCCTCCGCACTGGCAAGACGGTCTTCTCCACGAAAGACCTGGCTTTGTTGTGGGGTGAACCCAACACAGGTGCCACCAGGGTCAGGCTGCATCACTTTGTGAAGACGGGGGAGCTGTACCACATCCGTCAGGGACTGTACGCAACTAGCAGAGATTACAACCGGCGAGAACTGGCCACTCGCATTTTGATACCTTCTTATGTTAGCTTTGAGACCGTGCTGGTACAGGAAGGTCTGATCTTTCAGTATTATGAAACCATCTTTCTGGCTTCGTATACCACGCGGGAGATCGAGATTGATGGACAGGTGTACAGGTTCCGCAAGATGAAGAGAAAACTGCTGATCAACCCGATGGGGATCGAATTGAAGAGTGGAACCTCGACGGCCACATGTGAACGCGCCATGCTGGACATGCTGTACATTGACCCGGATTTCTACTTTGATAGCTTCAACGGTGTAGATTGGGAGCAGGTTTTCGAGATCCTGCCGATCTATAAAACTGACTTCCTTGCCAAAAAGGTGAATGAGTTGTATAGAAAGGCACAAGAGGTAACCCGTTGACCATCGACATCGCTACCCACAAGACCATCCTGTTCCAGTTGCTCAAAGATATCTACACGGATACCACGATCTCACCATACCTGGGCTTTAAGGGCGGTACGGCAGCGCTGATGTTCTATGGACTGGACAGGTTCTCGGTTGACCTGGATTTTGACCTGTTGGACGCTGAGAAAGGAGATGCTGTGTTTGCGCGCATCCTGCAGTTCTCCGGCAGTTATGGAACAGTGAAAGAAGCGATGAAAAAGCGTTTCAGCTATTTCTGCCGGCTCTCCTATAATGAAGACTCCAGGAACGTGAAGATCGAACTCAACCGCAGGCAATTCGGTTCGGTTTATGAGATAAAAACCTACCTCGGCGTCTCGATGCAGGTCATGGTCATCGAGGATATGTTCGCGCATAAACTGATGGCGATGTACGAGAGAATGGGCAGTACCAGCCGGGATATCTATGATGTCTGGTTCTTCCTACAAAAACGCTTTCCACTCAACCAAAGGATTGTAGAAGGGAGGGCGGGTTTGCCTTTCAATGAGGCGATCGATAAATGCATACTGAAACTGGAAGGGTTATCTGACCGCCACATCCTGGATGGACTGGGGGAGCTGTTATCACCCGGACGGAAGGACTGGGCGCGCGCCAAACTTAAAGCAGAAACGATCGCATTGCTGCAATTGCGAAAAATCCCCTAACCGATAATTTCATTCGTACTTGAAGCGCCACACTCCGATCACGAAGAAGAGCAGGGCAAAACTGAGCAGCACCACAGTTTCCAGCCAGATGCCGCTGACACCCTGGCCGCGCACGACTATATCCAACAGCCCCTGCATGGCCCAGGTGGTGGGCAGTACCTTGACCGCGGTGCGGATGGCGAGGGGGAAGAGCTCGATGGGGTACCAGCAGCCGCCCATCATGGCCATGACCATGCCGACCATGATGCTCAAGCCGTTGGCCTGTCCCTCGCTCTTCACCAGTGTGCCCAGCATGACTCCCAGGGAGGCTGCGGCGAGGATGGAAGAAACCAACACCATCAGTACCGCCAGGGGAGATTTCCCCCAGTTCAGTTTCATCACGAGGATCGAGAAGAGGATGAGCAGCCCCATCTGCACCAGGGCAGTGATCAATTGACCCAGCACAGTGCCAGCCAGGTAGGTGGCTTTGGTGGTGGGGGTGGTGAGCACGCGCTTGAGGGTGCCCAACTGGCGCTCGAGGGCGAACATGGCCGAAAGGCCGATGAGGGGGATGAACACCCAGGTGAGCATCTGACCGATGGCGCTGTTGGCGCGCGGGTCGTACTCGATGCGGTCGGGCGTGCTGCCCCTGGAATCCTGGATGCGCACGGGAGCGCTGCCGAGTTCCTCCTGCGCGGCGCTGAGGGCAGACGTGAAGTACGCCTGGCGCTCCTGCGCGCTGGCAAAGGGTTTGAGGCTCTCAGCCTGCTGCACGCTGGCGTTGGCGATCTGCACGGAGCTGCCCACACGGCTGATGGCGGCCTGCACGCCCTGCTGGGCGACCAGACCGTTGGTGCTGTTAGGCAGGACGCGCAACTCCACCTGGCTTGCGCCAGATTCGAGTGAGTCATAGGTGAAACCGGCCGGCAGGAGCAGCACCGAACTGACCTTGCGGGAATCGAGGTCGGCGAGGGCGTCGGACTTCTCCTTGAGGATGGGCTGGACAGCCGTGGAACCCTGCAGCGTGTCGATGAGGGCTGCCGAGAGGGTGGTGTTGGCTTCATCCACCACGTACAGGCGCACGCGGTTGTCCGCCGGAGCGCCGGTTCCGCCGCCGATCGCCAGGGTGAAGATGATGGGCATGATAAGGAAGAACAACCACTCAATCGGGCTGGTGAAGCGCAGCAGGGTGTCCTTGATAAAAATAGCCAGGAATTTTCTCATTTTCGCCTCCTCAACGCTTTCCAAGTCCGCGGCGGCTGATGCGCCAAACCGCGATGGCAAAGAGGAGCACGCCCATGCCAAAAAGAGCCAGCAGGGGAGTGAGAATATTCCCCAATCCGCCGCCCATGGCCAGGGTGGTAAAGCCGCTGATGCCCCAGGCGTTGGGGGTGATCACGCTGACTGCGCTCACAAATTTGGGCAGCATACTGATGTCAAAGAAGCTGCCGCCCAGGATGCCAAAGAGCAGCATGACCGCTGAGCCAACTGAGGCCACCTGCCCGGGGGTCTTGAAGAAGGATGCCAGCAACAGCCCCCACCCGGTGGCGCCGGCCGCACAGCCCAGAACCAGCAGCAGTACAGCCAGGGGATCGCCCCACTGCAGGCGGAAGAGCAGGGAGGAGGCACCGATCAGGATGAGCATTTGCGCCACGGCGGTAAGGAACACGCCGAAGACCTTGCCGCCCAGGATCTGGGCAGAGGTCGTGGGGGATACCAGCATGCGCGGCAGGGTGCCCATGCGTTCCTCAACCAACAGCGAACGAGCGCCGTAGGTGACGGTGAACATGAGGAACATGAGCGCCATGCCCGGCGCCATGTAAGCCAGGATGTCGAACTTGACCGCCTCGCCGCTGGCTGTGACCGTCTTGAGGGTGATGGGTGCAGTATCAGCCGATGTTCCGGCCAACTGGTTGCCCAGTTGCGTGCCAAGACTGGCGGCTTGCGCGGGATCGAGGGAGCCGGTGGAGATGAGCTGGGAGATGATAACCTCGCCGGAAACGCGCCCGATCTCCACCTGGCTGATGAATTGCTCCAGGATGGTGCGCAGGATGCCGGCGTTGGTGGGCTGGGTGGGGTTGGCGTAGAACTCCGCTTGCACAAGCGGGCCGGTTTTGGCCGCTCCCTCGGCGGGGATGATGGAAGCGCTAAAGCCGGCGGGGATGATGATGGCTGCGGCGTACTTATCCTCGTCGACGCCGGTTTTGGCATCCGCAGGCTGGTCCAGCAAGGCGGGTTCAACCAATTCAGCCAGATCATTGGATTGATATACCTGCACCAACGCGTTGCCCAGCTGGCCGCCGTCCTGGTTGACGATGGCGACGGGGATGTCATTGATGCCGGTGTTGCTGCTGCGGGAGAAGCGCCCGGTGAGCAGCCCCATGCCCAGGGTGAGCAGGAAGGGTGCCACCAGCATGAGCAGCAGGGCAGCGCGGTCGCGGAAGATGAGCGTCAGGTCTTTCCAGGCGATAAGGATTAATTTGCGCATCACGCCCGCCTTAATCGCGCAAGGCGCGGCCGGTCAATTGCAAAAAAACGGCTTCCAGGTTGGGCTCG
>DAONEZ010000135.1:0-5571 GCA_035403345.1 Anaerolineaceae bacterium | reverse complement strand
CAAAAAGCAGGTCACCCAGTTCTTTGGCGCGTTCCCGTTCACCTTCGGCTGTCCGGACCTCCTCCAATTCTTCATGTACCTTATCCAGCACAGGACTGATATCCGGCCAGTCAAACCCCACCCGGGCAGCCCGGTCCTGTATGGATTGTGCCTGTGAAAGAGCCGGAAGAATGGCCGGGATGCCTTCCAGCAATCCGCCTTTCTCAGATTTACCGTTTTCAGCGCGCTCGATTTCCTTGAGCTTTTCCCAGTTCTGCACCACCTGCTGGGCATTCTCCACCACGACCTCGCCAAAAACATGCGGATGCCGCGAGACGATCTTGCGATTAATTCCAGCGAGCACGTCGCCGATGGTGAACTCCCCTTTTTCAGCTGCAATTTGAGCATGTAAGGTAATCTGGAGCAGCAAGTCGCCCAGCTCTTCCTTCAGCCCTGGCATATCCTCATTATCCAAAGCTTCCAAGGCTTCGTAGGCCTCTTCCAGCAGGTACGGCCGCAGGCTGGCGTGGGTTTGCTTCCTGTCCCAGGGGCAGCCATCCGGTGCGCGCAGATGGGCAATGATCTCCATGAATTCTTCCAGGGTATTCGGTGCAACTGTCGCAGGCAGGAAAATAGCTCCAACTGGAGACTGAAAGTTAGACAACCCATCAAGAGTAAAGCCCCTCCACATGAGTTCGTCTTCAGACCCGTCAATTATCATCACCTCAGTATCTGCAGCATAAGTCACCATGAGCATGGTGACAATTTCCTTCAATTCCGTTTCCGGGCTTTCGAACACGACCAAAGCAGGAATGGCAGTTGAGAGCGCAGGAAAGTGCTTTCCAGAGAGACTACCGGCAGGTATGACCTGGAGACCTTTTTCCAACAGGTGCGGATAATGGGCAGCCAGGTTCCCGGCCAGGTCAAAGCGTAATTGGGTCGATTGCGTCATGATGATCCCTTTTGAAATAGAAAAGATGCAATCTGCCTTCCGGCTGACCGGATGAACGAAACTCTTCATCTTCTCCGGTCAGCCATCAGGGACTGCATCTCGTGAGTTCCAGGTACGTGACCTGAGGTTTAACGCTTGGTGTAGGTGGGTGCCTTGCGGGCGCGTTTCAAACCTGGTTTCTTGCGTTCCTTCACGCGCGGGTCGCGGGTGAGGAAACCACCCTTGCGAAGCAGAGCCGTATTCTCGGCGTTCAACTTCACCAGCGCACGGGCCAGGCCGAGCTGAACTGAATCAGCCTGTCCGGTCACACCACCGCCATGTACAGTTGCGGTAATGTCATAGGTGGCACGATCCTGCTCTGCAGCCGCCAGAGGGCCGAGGATGGACTCGAGATCACCGGTACGGGGGAAGTATTCTTCCACCGGGCGATCGTTGACAGTAAATGTCCCTGATCCACTCATCAAACGGACACGGGCAGTGCTTTCCTTGCGGCGACCAACACCTTCAAAATATTGAACCGACATATTCCTCTTGCTCCTTTATGCCACCGGCTTCGGGTTTTGTGCTACATGCGGATGCTCGTTACCGGCATATACCTTTAACCGCTTAATCAATTCACGACCCATGCGGTTATGCGGGAGCATGCCCCACACCGCGGAGGTGATCACCCGGTCAGGATGAACCCTCATCTGTTCACGTAAAATGACCGTCTTCAATCCACCGGGGAAATTGGAGTGTTTGTAGTAGGCCTTGGTATCCAGCTTTTTCTGCGCGATATCCAGTTTTGAGGCATTGATCACTACCACCACATCGCCCATATCCACACCGGGGGTGAAGGTTGGTTTATGTTTTCCCAGCAGGTAGCCGGCAATTTGGGTTGCAAGACGGCCAATTCCCTGACCGGCTGCATCCACCAGCAACCACTCGGGTTCCTGTTTTCCTTTTAGGACGTAAGTCTTGTCCATCCAATCATCTCCATCGGCTTGCTGCCAAGCCATTAATCCAAATTTTCATCTTTTTCAACTTCTCCTCGCCGAGAACCATCGTACGCCACGTTCACCAGTGCCAGTCCACAGGAAGGCGCTAGACCGGGGTGAACTTTCCTTCCGGTCTCCAAACCTTCCACCAGTTCCTCCAGGGAAATGCGTCCCCTGGCTGCCTGAACCTGGCAATAGACCAACCGCCTGACCATGTGGTACAGAAAGGCATTCGCTTCAACCTCATACAAAAGGTACTGCCCTTCCATGAACCAGCGGCTGGTTTTCACTTCACGTACGGTGCTGTTACCGGGTTTCATGGCCCGGCCGAAAGCTGAGAAATCGTGCCTGCCATGGAAAATCGTTGTGATTTCCTGAAGGCGGTTTACATCAAGCTCCGGCCAAAGCCGCCAGGCGTAACGGTCACACAACGGGTGTCGCACCGCTGAGTGGTAGATCGAGTACCGGTAGGTACGGCTGGAAGCGTCATAACGGGGGTGGAATTCCGCTTTCGCCTTTTCGACCTTGAGCACCGATACGTCGGATGGTAACCGGGCATTCAACGCGCTGACCAGGTTGGCAGATGAGTGTTGCCAATCCAGTGTGAAAGTCACTACCTGTCCGGAAGCATGCACGCCTGCGTCAGTGCGGCCGGCGAAAAGGATCGCTCCTTCACTCCAGCCGAGTTCGCGCAGAACGCTTTCTAATGTTCCCTGGACAGTTCTGGCGTTTCCCTGGCGTTGAAAACCGGAGAAATCAGTTCCGTCGTAAGCGAGGATAAGTTGGTAAAGTGCCATTCCGATCCGTCCACTACTGGCCGGATGGATTATTCTTCCACGAACTCGAGCAGGACCATATCGGAGGAATCCCCGAGGCGCGGTCCGAGTTTATACATCCGGGTGTAACCGCCATTGCGGTTTTCAAAGCGGGGCGCAATTTCATCGAACAGTTTCTTGACCAGGGCGGCATCTCCGATGCGGGCTGCAGCCAGGCGGCGGGCATGAACTTTCTGATCATCGGTGCCCTTGGCGCTGCGGCGGGCAAGGGTGATCAATTCTTCCGCTTCACCGCGGATGAAGAGGGCCTTGGCGCGCGTGGTCTGAATACGCTCGTGTGTAAATAATTGCTTTACCATCGTCCGGCGCAGGCCGAGGCGTTGGTCTTTATTTCTTCCAAGTTTGAATCCAGCGATTTGATGACGCATGTCTACCTACTCCACATCTTTTTCGTCTTGCAGGAAGCCTTTTTCCTTCATCTTGTCGCGCAGTTCATCCAGGCTTTTCTCGCCAAAATTACGGATGGACATGACTGCTTCATCGCCCTTGTCGAGTAACTCGAGTACATCACCAACGGTGATGATCCCAGTGCGTTTCAAGGAGTTGAACACACGCACAGAGAGATCAAGATTCTCAATTGGGGTTTCGGCAGCTTCGCTAGTCAGGTGGCTTCCAGAATATTCTTTTTCAGTGCCGAGCATCAGTGTCTCTTCGTTCACACCTGAAATGAGCCTCAGGTGATCGATCAGGATCTTGGAAGAGAGTCCTAATGCTTTTTCCGGCTGGATGGTTCCATCGGTCCAGATTTCCAGGACCAGGCGGTCAAAATTAGTGCTCTGACCGACGCGGGCGTAACCAACATCAAAATTCACACGCTTCACTGGGCTGTAGATGGCATCCACGGGCAGCTCGCCGATGGGCAACTTACCGCTGCGATCGGTGGCTGGTGAATAACCGCGACCGCGATCGACTGTGAAATCGATATCCAGGCGCGTGGTGGGATCATCCACAGTGAACAGGTACAGGTCGGGGTTGACGATCTCAACCTCTGCCGGTGCCTGGATATCTGCGGCGGTCACAACACCTTCACCGCGTACGTCCAGGTGCAAATGGGCAACATCACCCTCGTGCAGGATCATGCGGATCTGTTTGACCTGCAGGAGTACCTGGATGACATCTTCACGTACGCCGGGGATATCTGCAAATTCATGCGTGACATCCGAAATACGCAAGGAGGAGATGGCTGCTCCATCCAGGGAAGAGAGCAACACTCGGCGTAAACCATTTCCGAGCGTATCACCAAAACCGCGTTCCAGCGGGCTGATGATAAACTTTCCATAGTTGCGAGCCTCAGCTTCCTGCTCGATCTTTGGCGTCACCATATTAATTAGAGCGCACACACTGTACCCCTTTCCGATACAAAATCGTATCCTCTCATCGGGTTATCGACCTTTAGCGTGAGTAGTACTCAACGATCAACTGCTCGTTCAGGCTGCCATCAATTTCAGACCGCTCAGGAAGGCGAACAACACGACCGGTGAGTTGCTTGAGGTCTCTGTCCATCCACACAGCGCATAAACGCTTTTCAGCAACATCGGGTAATTCTTTGAAGAAAGTAGTGTTCCGGGAGGTTGCATCAACGGTAATGGTATCGCCGGGTTTTACAAGCATGGACGCGATGTCCGCGCGGCGGCCATTAAGGGTAAAGTGACCATGGTTGACCAACTGGCGGGCGTGGGCGCGATTTTCAGCGAAGCCCAAGCGGAACACCACATTGTCCAGGCGCATTTCCAGCGTTTGGAGCATGTTCAAACCAGTCAAACCACGGGTTCGCAGGGCAATGCCGAAGTAGCGGCGGAACTGGCGTTCCATCATGCCGTACACGCGGCGAGCACGCTGCTTGGCGCGCAACTGGCGCGCATAATCGGATTCACGCTCAGCGCGACCCTGGCGGGTGCGGCCGTGCTGTCCGGGGATAAATCCGCGCTTTTCAAACGCACATTTGGCGGAATAGCAGCGGCTGCCTTTTAAAAACAGTTTTTCACCTTCGCGCCGGCAAAGTTTGCATGCCGGACCAGTATATTTAGCCATTTGTTTCCTTCTCCTTTATTACACGCGGCGTCTTTTGGGAGGCCGGCACCCATTATGCGGGACGGGGGTGATATCAGTGATCGAGCGCACCTTTAAACCCAGTGACTGTACAGCACGGATGGCTGATTCGCGACCGGGACCAGGTCCTTTGATGATCATATCGACTTCCGAAACGCCCATATTCTGGGCGGCCTTGATGGCCTGTTCGGCCGCAAGGCGGGCTGCAAATGGGGTGCTCTTGCGTGAGCCTTTGAATCCTGCCGAACCGGCACTTCCCCAGCACAAGGCATTTCCCTGCTGATCTGTTACGGTCACAATCGTGTTATTGAAAGACGCGAAAATGTGAACCTGCGCAGAGGACAGGGTTCGTTTAACCTTGCGGGTAGTGCTGGCGCGACGAGTTGAGCGTACGTTTTGTGCCATAGTTCCTCATTAACCTTTTCAAAATCAAATTTTCATCCATCACACAGTCCGGTCGGGTTTGCCGCGGGGGGAGAAGGTTCCCACCTGACCAGTTGGCGATTGGACTACTTCTTTGCTGCTCCACGACGGCGGCCGCGACCGGCAACGGTCTTCTTCGGACCCTTGGCAGTGCGTGCGTTGGTGCGTGTTCGCTGCCCACGTGCAGGTAAATTGCGGCGATGCCGCAGCCCGCGATAGCAGCCGATCTCAACAAGGCGTTTGATGTTCATCTGCACTTCGCGGCGCAGATCGCCTTCGACGGTAAAGTTCTTGGAGATGTACTCGCGCAATGCCGCAGTTTCATTCTCGGTTAGATCCTTCACACGGATATCAG
>DAONEZ010000134.1:0-5592 GCA_035403345.1 Anaerolineaceae bacterium | reverse complement strand
CAGCGGGAATCACCCAATACTGCTGGTATCGTTTTAGCCAGGTACGTCCGCGTATGAAGGTAAGCATGGAGACCGTTGCCAGGCTGGACAACGCTATGAATGCCAGCATGGCTTTATGGCGCGGCAACTGGTTGGCGAACCAGCGGCGGTATTGTTCCTGCAGGTTGAGCTGCCGCACTTCATCAACGCTCTTGCGTGGGAGCAGGGCGAAGGCGCGGATGACCTGTTTCTCGCGCGCCACCTGCTCTGCTGGAACTGACCATTCCAGGTGTATAGGGTCAAACCCGAAACCCGGGTAGAAAAGATGCCCGGAAACGATGATATTGCGTCCGACATACGAACCGGCGATCAGCACTGCGGCCAATAGCAGCGGGATGAGGAATTTTCCGCGTTTGTTCCGGATCATCCATACCAGGTACCAGAGTAGAAAGAGAGCAATAGGGACTGAGGAGAGCTTGATGGTCGCGCAGAAAACACAAACCATCGAGAGCCACAATCCATCGCGTTCGGCCCCTTCCACCGGATCTTTCAGCAGGCGCAGCCATTCGCACAACACAAACCAGATGAGCAGTGTGGCGGGCATGTCAGTACCAGGCGAGGAGATCTCCTGCGCAAGCAGCAGAAAAGCTGCAATAAAGAACAACGCCCGTGCCAGGTTGTAGAAACTGCGGCTGTCTTTTTCGAGTGAAAACAGTCCGTCGAAAAAGTAAATGGTCAGCACCAGGAAGAGCGTCGAGGGCAGCAGGTGGAAGGATTGCAATCCCAGGAATGAAAGTGAAAAAAGCGCGTTGACCACCAGCCAGTTGGAGTTGTAACCGAAGCGCTGGTGCAGGTTGGCCAGCCCGGGTACCGCGCCATAGGTTTCGATCCAACGGATGGCCTGGGCGTGGTAAATGGCAGTGTCCGAGTTCTCGGGGATGGTGGTTGCCAGCACCAGCACTGCTGCGGCGGCAAGCCCGCCGATGAGCAGCAGTACTTTGCGGGGCAGGGTGAGCGGACGTAAGGAGAACGCTACGCGGGGCAGCTTCTTCTGTCGCAGCAGATAGATCCACAAGAGGATAGCCAGGAGCAAAAAACCAACGTGTACCTGCCAGCCGATGTTGGTGACCAGTGAGAGCAGCGCGCTGAGGGTGGTGACCAGCGCGAGTCCCAGCAGAAAGACCAGGGTGAGCGCAGGAATACCTGCTTCCTGGCGTGAAGTTCCACCCTTTCCCAGGGTGTAGAGCGTGAATCCAAACGGAAGGATGATGAAGAGTTGGTAGATCCAGGTGAGCAGGGTGATGAGCATGGGATGTGGCTTGGGGGAAGCCTAGGGCTTGCGGAAGGACGCCTTTTTGGAGGTAAACAGGTTGTATTTAATAATATAGAAGAGCGCCATCAACCCGTCAGAAAAACCGATCTTCTTGCCTTCTTCATAGGAACGCCCGTAATAGGAGATGGGCACCTCGTACACGCGGTATTGTAGCTTGGCGACCTTGGCCACGGCTTCGATCTCAAATCCGAAGCGCTTTGAGGTGATGATCATGCTGCGGATGATATCGCCGCGGAAAGCCTTGTAGCAGGTCTCGACATCAGTCAGGTTCAGGTCGGTGAAGACGTTGGACATGAAGGTGATGAATTTGTTAGCCATGTAGTGGCGGAAGTAGAGCGAGCGGGAGGTCTTGCGCACCAGGAAGCGCGAGCCCAGCACAACATCCGCCACGCCTTTTATGATGGGTTCCGCCACGTGGTTGATCTCCGCGGGGTCATATTCCAGGTCTGCATCCTGCACAATGACGATGTCACCGGTGGACTGGCGGAATCCCTCTTTGAGGGCTTCGGTTTTGCCGCGGTTCTCGGGTTGGAGAATATATCGTACTTTGGGGTTCGCACTGGCGTATTCCTTGCAGACACGGCCGGTCTCATCCGTCGATCCATCATCTACCACCAAAACCTCGCCCAGGTTCTCCACGTTCGAGAGCAGCAAATCAAGTACTTTTACAATGGTTTTAGATTCGTTATAAGCCGGGACGATCACAGAGATGTTCATGAAGGTAGTTGCTTTCTTGTTATGGGGTGATAAAAAATCAGCGCTTGAACACAAATAGTATCACATGCCCCTGTTTTTCGATGGTGTAGACAGGTTTTTCTTCAGCGATGAGCTTTTTCTCCAGGGATTTGAAGAAAGCCGGGCGGTTGATAAACATGATGTACACCGGCTGTGCTGAAGATAATGCCTGGGCTTCATCACTGATCACCTTCAGATCCGGGCGCAGCAGTACGCGGCGTGTAATATCCACGATCTCGCCGCCAATAGGGGTAAACACTCCCGCATCTGTCTCAGCATTTTCGTTAATCCACTCCAGCCCGGCACGATAGCTGACCGCCCAGTAATCGCTGGCCTGGTCCTTGCCGAAGGCTTTTATGGCTCCGCTGGTCCCGCCTGAAATGCGGTTGTAGTAGAGAAATTCATAGGGGCGGTAGGCATAGAACGCATCCGCCAGGTTGACCACCATTAAGACTGTCAGCAGCACCGGCACGGATAACGCCACCGGTTTGGGAGTTTTGCTGCGCAGCCACTGGAAGGTTTGCCAAATGCCGATACCCACCAGGGCAGCAGCAGCCGGGAGGAACTCGAGGTAGTGCCGGATGCCGTCGAAATTCGACATGCCCGGCAGGGCGATGCGGACGATGGGCAGCAGGCACCACACCAGCAACAGCCGATAAAGGGGATTCTTTTTTCGCAGCAGTAGAAATACTGCCACCCCGATCCCGAGCAGCAGAAAGAGCGCGAAATACTCCGGCATGCTGGCAAAGGTCAACCGGATGGTCTCCCACTGGAAATACGCCGGTCCACTGCGTTTACCCTGGCCCATGAAGCGCGTCACGTACTCGATGAAGGCGTGGAAATCACGGCTGACCAACGGCCAGCCCAACAGGATGGTGTGGAAGGCTGCAATCACCATGAACAGGTGATGCAGCAGGAACTGCTTGAGTAGAGGCAGGAACTCGCCCTTGGAGATCGAGCGCCACCGGCTGCCCCACAACCCGAGCATGACCACGATGGGGACGAAAACCGCGTTGATCTTTGTCAGCGTGGTCAGCCCGAACAACACCCCGAACAGGATGGCCTTGAGCCAATGCGGCTTCTCATACCACAGCACGTAGCTGAATATGGACAGCGCGAACAGCACCGTGGTGGGCACGTCCTTGATATTGAAATGCGCATCGCCCCAGAAGCGCGGGAAGGAAGCCAGCGCCAGGACCGCGATCAACGCCGGAACAGCGCCTACGCGTTTCTTCAGGAAGAAGAATAACGAGACGAGCAGCAGCGCGGCAAACAAGATGGCGGACAGGTGCAGCCCGTCAATGGGGTTTAGCCAGTTGAGCGTGTAGGAAAACAGGTGCAGCGTGCCGGCCGCGACCGTGTCTGCAAATGGCGGGAAGACATTGGGTTGGTCGCGCCAGGTGGATGCCGAAAGGTCCAGCGGCAGGTTGGCCAGGGTCTGCGGCACAGCATCAAAATCGAGGTAGTTTTTGTCGAAGGTGCGGTAGTAATAGAGGTAGCGCTCCCCGAAGAAAGCATTCCCCAAGCTCTCATCCCAGGCCAGGCCGTAATCCGGCAGGGTGAGGATCGCGGAAACCAGAAACACCAGTACAGCCAACATGGCATACAACGTGGGTGAGGTAAGAAATCTCGTAAATCTGGCTGGTGTTTTTTGGGTCTGGTTTTCCATGCATCAAGCCCGTAATGAATATGAAATGAGGAACAAGTAGATTATACCCAAGACTGTGAGTTTCCTTTATTTTATGATTTCAGGTATGCTTATCTCATCCTTAGTGAACAGGTTCGGACATGCCCAATAATATTGACACTTTCCCACCAACCGATTTCTGGCAGCAACGCCTGGCAGTGAACTCCGGTTCAGCCATCTTTCACCAGTGGCAGCAACTGGAGACCACAGGTTGCATCGATAACTTTCGTATCACCGCCGGCTTGAAGGAAGGCTTCCGTGAGGGATTCTTCTTTGCTGATTCCGACGCCTACAAGTGGCTGGACGCCGCGGCGCGGATTTATGCCCGCAGCCGCGACACCAAATTGAAGGCCTTGATTGACGAATTCGCAGGGATACTGGTAAAGGCTCAAGCAGAAGATGGCTACTTGTACACATTCAACCAGGTTTTCTACCCGGAAAGGCGTTGGGATACGCTGCAGGTGGGGCACGAACTCTACTGTATTGGCCACCTGATTGAAGCTGGCATTTCGCATCACATTGCCACAGCTAAGGAGTCTCTGGCGCAAGCGACGCTCAAAGCCGGTGACCTGGTTAAAGCTGGTATCACAGATCACGTTGTGACAGGTGAGGAGTATGTTTTACAAGTGGCTCTTAAGGCAGCTGATCTCCTGTTGGGCACCTTTATGGATGCGGAACCGGTTTTTGTGGATGGTCACGAAGAGATCGAGATAGCGTTGATGGAACTTAGTCGTCACACGGGGGACCCGGTATACCGGAAACTGGCGCGTCGCTTTTTGGAACGCCGCGGCAGCATTAAGGGCTTTACCCGTCATTTCATCACTGAAACACTGCGCATGGCGGGCCGAGTCAAACATGTAACCGAATTGCGCAAGCAGTATTACCAGGCTCACCCACAGCAAGAACCGAATACCCTACCGAGGCACAACCAGCACAAAATTCCTCTATTGACACCCCTGCGTTTCCTGGTCAGCGCGCTCAGCGGCAGGTACACCCAGCAGCATGCGCCTTTGAACCGCCAAATCAACGCCGAAGGCCACGCCGTCCGTTTTACCTATCTCAATACGGCGGCGGCCATGTTGGCGAATGATGAACAGGATGATTCCCTGCGCGAGACGCTTGAACGCACCTGGCAGTCCATGACGGAGCGGCGCATGTACGTGACAGGCGGGTTGGGGGCGTTGCCGTTGATCGAAGGCTTTGGCCGGGACGCTGAACTTCCGCCGGAGAGTGCTTATGCGGAAACCTGCGCTGCCCTGGGCAGCCTGAGCTGGAACCGCGAGATGGGCCGCCTGACACATGAGGCTAAATACGAAGACCTGTTTGAGTGGCAGCTCTACAACGCCGCCCTGGTGGGAATGGGGCTGGATGGGAAGTCGTACTTTTACAACAACCCGTTAAGCTGCCGCGGCGGGCTTGAACGCGCTGCCTGGTATGATGTGCCCTGCTGCCCTTCGAACCTGTCGCGTACCCTGGCAGCTCTGGCGGGGGAAGCAATCTCAACCCGCGAGAATGAGATTCGCGTTCAGCAATATACGAGTGGAGAATATCCCCTGCCGTGCGGCACCCTGGCTGTCAAATCCGCTTTGCCGTGGGAGGGAAGGGTGTTGCTCAAGTTTACGCTTGAGCAACCGGCTGTGCTGCGCTTGCATTTGCGCGTGCCCGCCTGGACTAGAGATGCGCTGCTATCCATAAATGGGGAAGAGCAGCCATTGGCGTTGATGGTTGAAGATAACGTACACAGCCGGTCGGTTGTGGATTTACACTTCGAGCAGGCGAATTATGCCGTAGTGGAGCGTGTATTTCAGGACGGTGATCAGTTGGAGTTGCGCCTTTCCATGCCGCTGTTACTGCGCCG
>DAONEZ010000133.1:0-5606 GCA_035403345.1 Anaerolineaceae bacterium | reverse complement strand
GGCTGAATTGGACAGCTTGATGGATGCCGCTGCGTACGATGCCTATTGCGAGACCCGGAGCCATTAATGTTCATTCCCCATACCGAAAAGGAAAAGGAGGAGATGCTTCAGAGCATCGGCGTCAAAGACCTCTCTGAACTTTTCACGGATGTCCCTCTGAAGTATCGTTTTCCGAAATTGAATATCCCCGCCGGCGTGACAGAAATGGAAGCCATGGGCGAGCTTACCGAATATGCTCAGGCAAACGAGACCGTGAAGGACCTGGCGTGTTTCCTTGGGGCAGGTGCCTACCATCACTACATCCCGGCAGCTGTCGATTCCATTCTGCGCCGGGGTGAGTTTTTCACCGCCTACACCCCCTACCAACCCGAGATCTCACAGGGCACCCTGCAAGCTGTTTTTGAGTTTCAGACGCTGATTGCCAACCTGACCGGCATGGAAGTGGCCAATGCCTCGCATTACGATGGAGCTACTGCCACGGCCGAAGCCGGTGTGATGGCCTATCACCACTTCCGCGGGAAGCGTGGCAAGATGATCCTCTCCCCGGCGGTTAATCCCCAAAACCGCGAGGTGTTTTGCTCATACATGTGCGGGTATGAGGATGTTACTGTAATAACGCCAGGAACCGATGACCCGCTGGTTTCTCAGGATGATTGGGTTGATTTGGTGGATGACCAGACTGCATTGGTGGTAGTCCAATACCCGGACTTCTTTGGCAGGATCCTGGATTACTCAGATCTGGGCGCCAAAGTTCACCAGTCCGGTGCCCTCCTGGCAGTGGTGGTCAACCCCACTGCCCTTGGACTGCTCAAGACACCAGATGAGTTCGGCGCGGATATTGTGGTTGGTGAAGGTCAACCGCTTGGCATCCCGCTATCCTTCGGTGGTCCCTACCTGGGATTCTTTGCCACGCGCAAAGAGTTCGTCCGCAAACTTGCCGGCCGACTGGTGGGCGAAACCACGGATGCACAGGGCAGGCGCGGGTATGTTCTAACATTGACCGCGCGCGAACAACACATCCGCCGCGAAAAAGCCACCTCCAATATCTGCACCAACCAGGGTCTGATCGCCCTGGCAGCTACCATCTATTTGAGCTTGTTGGGCAAGACCGGCATGCGCCAGGTGGCAAATTTATGCTTTCAAAAGGCACACTACGCCGCATCAGAGATCGCGAAGATCCCCGGATATTCGCTTCCTATTACGAATCCTTTCTTCCATGAATTTGTTGTCAAGTGTCCACATCCTGTCTCAGAGATCAACCTGGATCTGCTCGACCAGGGTTTCCTGGGCGGATACGACCTGGGGAAGGATTATCCCTCACTGAAGGATCATATGCTCATTGCCGTTACCGAGATGAACTCAAAAGATGAGATCGATGATCTTGTAGCTGCACTCAAGGAGGCCGGCAATGACTGAGCCCACCATCTACGAACTTACCTCCGCCGGACGCACAGGAGTCACTTTCCCCACAGCAGATGTTCCTGAAGTCGCGCTTCCGCAGGGATTCGAACGCGCAGATCTGCCGCTCCCGGAACTCTCCGAATTGGACGTCATCCGCCATTTCACTCACCTTTCAGCCAAGAACTACTGCATCGACGGTGGTTTTTACCCGCTGGGCTCCTGCACGATGAAGTACAACCCCAGGATCAATGAAGAAACCGCCCGCCTGGCAGGATTTGCCGCCACGCACCCGCTTCAACCCGTGGAAACCGTGCAGGGAAACCTGGCATTGATGTACAACCTTCAGGAGCAGCTCAAGGAAATCTCCGGTTTTGCCGCTGTCAGCCTGCAGCCCGCCGCCGGCGCTCAGGGCGAATTCACCGGTGTGCAGATCATCCACGCTTATCACCGGTCACGCGGCGACCTGGCCCGCACGAAGATCCTGATCCCCGATTCCGCCCACGGTACAAACCCGGCCACCTCTGCCATGAATGGCTTGGAGGTTGTACCGGTGCCCTCTGATGCGCGCGGGAATGTGGACCTGGAAAAGTTGAGCCAACTTTGTGACAGAAATGTGGCCGGCTTGATGCTCACCAATCCCAATACCCTCGGACTGTTTGATGAGAATGTGCTCGAGGTGATCCGCCTGGTGCATGCCTGCGGCGGTCTGGTGTATGGTGATGGCGCCAACATGAACGCGCTGCTGGGCATCACGCGCCCGGGTGACCTTGGCATTGACGTGATGCACTTCAATTTGCACAAAACCTTCTCCACCCCGCACGGCGGTGGTGGTCCTGGTTCCGGACCGGTAGGTGTATCAGCTGCCCTGGTTGATTTCCTGCCTGCTCCCCTGGTGACCATCGCTGAAGAAGGTACTGACGAGATTCCGCCGCTCTATGGCTTTATGACCCCTGCAAAGACTATCGGTCGAGTTAAATCCTACTACGGGCAATTTGGCATGATGGTACGGGCATTCACTTACATCCGCATGCACGGAGCGGAAGGGCTGCGCCAGGTTTCAGAATACGCGGTGCTCAATGCCAATTACCTGCTGTCGAAACTGAAAGGCCGCTATCACCTCCCTTATGACCGTATGTGCATGCATGAATTCGTCCTGGAAGGCTGCTGGCCGGACGTACCCGAGGTGCACGCGCTGGATATTGCCAAGCGCTTGATGGACTACAAGTTCCACCCGCCCACCAATTACTTCCCACTCATCGTGCATGAAGCCCTGATGATCGAACCCACCGAGACCGAAAGCAAGCAGACGCTGGATGCATTCGCAGACGTGATGCTCAAGATCGCGGATGAAGCCCGCACCAATCCAGAGCTGCTCAAAGAAGCCCCGCACGACTCGCCGGTCGGCCGCCTGGATGAAGTGAAAGCTGCCAAGGAATTGGTGCTCTGCTGTTGGATGCCTGAATAAAACCTGCCCGCCAGGTAAGGGCAAACCATAATTACCCGTTTCAATCAAAATCCCTCACCTTGTACCCGCTCCGGATAACCGGAATGAGACCATGGTGAGGGATAATATTTTCTTTCTAACGATTACTTAAGCTTTTCTTCAACCAACTGGTAGATGCTTTCGAGCGCTTCAACAAGTTTGTTGCTGTCCTTGCCGCCTGCCTGGGCCAGCACCGGGCGTCCACCGCCGCTGCCGCCCATCAGAGCGGCTGCCTGCCGAACCAGGTCGCCAGCGTTCAGCCCACGTTTCACCAGGTCTTCGGTCACCGCGCAGATGATCATGGGCTTGTCACCGATCACCGACCCAATGACAACAACACCAGACGGGTTCTTCGCTCTGTATAGGTCGGTCATCTGGCGCAAGCTGTCAATATCCGCCCCCTTCAACTCAACCGAGAGCACCGGGATCCCGGAAATCTCCCTGGTGGTTTTCATCTTCTGCTCAAATTCGGAGCGCACAAATTCCTGGCGTACCTTGCCCAGCTCAGCACGCAGTTCATCGTTCTCGTCCTTCAATCCGTTAATTTTCTCCGGGATTTCTTCCAATCCAGCGTTGAGCAGCCGGGCGGACCGCCTGAGCGTCTGGTTGCGGGCATGAATGATCTCATACGCCCCTCGTCCAGTCACAGCCTCGATACGGCGCACCCCGGCAGCTGCACTGCCTTCGCTGATAATCAGGAATGAGCCGATATCACCAGTGTTGTCCACGTGGGTGCCACCGCATAACTCGTATGAGATGGGCTGGGCAGGATCGATGGTGATGGTGCGCACATTTTCGCCGTATTTTTCACCGAACAAGGCAGTGGCGCCCTCAGAAAGAGCTTCCTGCAGGGTTTTGACTCGAACGGATAAAGGATGCGCCGCCAGGATCTCACGATTCACGCCAGCCTCAATGGCATCCAATTGCTCCGGAGTAACAGCCTCAGGATGGTTGAAATCAAACCGCAGCCTGTCAGGAGCTACGAGAGAACCTGCCTGGGTGGCGTGTTCTCCCAGGATATGGTGCAGTTGGGCGTGCAGCAGGTGCGTGGCAGTGTGATTGCGCCGGATGTCCATGCGCCGTTGCACATCCACCAACAACCGGCAGGGAGCATCAATACTAACAGTCCCGTTCTTGACAATTCCGGAATGGATGATGATCCCGGCTGCCGGACGACTGACGCTTGAAACTTCGACCTCCCACTCCCCGGAAGGAGACTTGATCCAACCGGTATCACCCACCTGTCCACCGGATTCGATGTAGAAGGACGTTTTTGGCAGAATGACATCCACCAGCGTACCAGCGGCTGCCTGGTCAATAGCTTCCCCATCCGAAAACAAACCAATGATACGTGTGTCAATTTCAGCCGTGTCATAAGGGTTGTAGCCTACGCCGTTGGCATTCAGCTTCCCGTTTTGGATCAACTGCTCAAAAGCATTGCGGAAGACCTCCACCTGCTCACCACCCATGCTTCCAAAGGCTTTACCAGCTCCGGATTGCACCTTGTGCTCTTCCATTGCAGCCTTGAAACCGGCTTCGTCCACGTCCATACCGGATTCACGCGCAATATCTCGCGTGATCTCGAAGGGGAGCCCATGCGTGGCATACAGTTCGAAGGCCCGTTGACCATCCAGCGTGGTTCCACCTGCCGCCTTCACTTCCTCCAGCCACTCTTCCAGGTGACTGACGCCGGATTCCACCGTGCGCTGGAAACGCTTCTCTTCGCGTGTCAGGCTGTCCAGGATGCTCTTGCGATTCTTGATCAGTTCAGGATACGCAGCACCATACTGGTCGATCACCACATCTGCAACTTTGGCAAGGAAAGGATCATTCAGTCCAAGTTTGGACGCAAAGCGGGCTGCGCGCCGGATGATCATACGGCAAACATAGTTACGCCCTGTATTGCCGGGCACAACCCCATCTGCGATGAGAAATGCCGAAGCCCGGGCATGGTCAGCGATGACCCGATAAGGCGTGAAGTTGGCATCCATCTCCGCCTCTGAATCTCCGGATAATTCCCGGATCTTGTCAAGCAGCGGATGGAACAGGTCATTGCGATAATTGGAGGTGACATTCTCCATGATGGACACTATGCGGTCAAATCCCATGCCGGTATCCACGTGTTTGGCCGGCAAGGGGTCAAATTGGGTCTTGCCTGTGCGGTTATATTGGATAAAAACCAGGTTCCATATCTCCAGGTAACGGCTGCAATCACCATTTACGCGGCATACATGCCCGGGAACATCCTTCTTATTACAGCGTTCAGGACCCAAATCCATATGGATCTCGCTGCACGGTCCGCAGGGGCCTGTATCCGCCATTTCCCAGAAGTTCTCCTTGCGTCCAAAGAAAACGACATGCTCGGGATTGAAACCTGGCTGTGTTTTCCAGATTTCGGCAGCTTCTTCGTCAGTCGGGATCTGTCCCTGGTCATCTTTAAAACAGGTGGCATACAGCTTCGATCCATCCACTCCCCAAACACGGGTCAATAAGTCCCATGCCCACGTGATGGCATCCTGCTTGTAATAATCACCGAACGACCAGTTACCCAACATCTCGAAGAAGGTATGGTGCGTATCATCCCGACCCACGTCGTCCAGGTCATTGTGTTTTCCGGCTACGCGCATACATTTTTGTGAATTTACCGCCCTTTTATACGGCCTGTTGTCTGTTCCTAAAAATACATCCTTGAATTGCACCATTCCGGCGTTTGTGAATAACA
>DAONEZ010000132.1:0-5638 GCA_035403345.1 Anaerolineaceae bacterium | reverse complement strand
AGGTACGACCGGGCAACTACATCATCGAAGTCCGGTTCCTGGGCTACAAGAATGCACGCTTTGGACGGATCGAGGCACACGAGGCGGTCACCAACGGCGGACGTGAGATCCTGCTGCGCGCCAAGGAAGTTGCCGAGTCAATGGGCTTTGAAGTGCTGCATATGTATGTGGATGCCCTGTGGCTCAAAAAACCGGGCTGCGTCAATAAAGCAGATTTTCAAGAGGTATTGGACGAGATCTCAGCACAGACCGGGTTGGGGGTGTCACTGGATGGCGTTTACCGCTGGGTCGCTTTTCTACCTTCACGCATGGATGAGCGTGTGCCTGTGGCAAACCGCTATTTTGGTGTGTTCCAGGACGGCTCCATGAAGATCCGCGGTATTGAGGCACGCCGGCGGGATACCCCGCCTTGGGTGGCGAAGACCCAGACGAAAATGCTCACCTGCCTGAGCCGGGCAGGAACGGTGAATGACCTGCCAGCCTGCCTCCAGAGCGCGTTCAAGGTCTTTCAGGAGGCACTGGCTGACCTGCGCAGTGGGCACGTTCCGTTGGAAGAACTGGTGATCACCTCGCGCATCAGCCATGAGTTGGAAGCTTACTGTTCTCCCACGCCGGGGGCACGCGCTGCCATGCAGGTGCTTGAAAAGACCGGCAAGCGGGCCAAGCCGGGGCAAAAGGTGCGGTTTGTATTCATGCGCGGTGATCCGGATGTGCGCGCCTGGGAGAGCACTGAGAGGATCGAATTGGATGAGATTGACAGTGTAAAATATATTGAGTTGCTGGCGCGGGCGGCTTCAAGTGTCCTGCATCCCTTTGGTATCTCCGATGCTGACTTGAAACGCTGGGCGCATACGTCCACGTTGGAATTGAGGTTGGATCTTGGAATTGAGGTGACAGATGTGCGGAAGATTCACCATCATGATGCAGTTGGAAGAAATGCGCGAGCAGCTCTCGCTGGGGGAATTACCGGTTGAGTTGACCAGCAATGCCAATATCCGTCCGGGCGAGTTGATTCCGGTGGTGACTGATGCGGAATCCCGGAAAGTTGAGTTGTTCAAGTGGGGACTGGTTCCCTATTGGGCGAAGGATGAATCAACCGGGTACAAGATGATCAACGCACGCGCTGAAACATTGGCAGATAAACCGTCCTTCCGCCAGGCTTTCCTGAAACGCCGCTGCCTGATCCCTGCTGACGGGTTCTATGAATGGTCGGGAGAGGGAAAAGAACGGAAACCATACCTCTTCACGTTGAAAGAGCAGACTCCTTTCATGTTTGCCGGATTGTGGGAAGTGTGGCGGGAAAATCTATTCACTTGCACGATCATAACCACAGAACCGAATGACTTATTATCGGACTACCATAACAGGATGCCTGTGATCCTGACACGGGATACCTGCTGGCAATGGCTGAAGTCATCCAATGATGAGGAGCTTAAGAGTCTGCTGCAGCCGATTCCTGTAGATTTAATGGCTGCCCCGGTTCAGTTGAATAAATTATGATCCACTGATGCAAACGGTTTTGTAATTTTTCAGTATAATGGGGAAATATCAGCGGAGAGTGAAATGTTGCAAAATAAGATCACCATAATTGGTCCAGGTGTGATGGGTACTACCATCTTGTCCAGTTTGATAAAAAGCGGACTGGTTCGGAAAGATGCGCTATCAGTATCCGGTCCTGACGAGAAAATTGTTCAGAGTATTCATGAAGAATTCGGGGTTTGCGTATACACAAATAATGCCTTAGCAGTAGCTGATGTAGATTGTGTCATTATCGCAGTAAAACCTCAAAAGTTTCAGATAGCGGCTAACTCGATCAAAGGAAAATTCCCGAATGAGGCACTTATCCTATCCATCGTAGCCGGAATTGGCACCGAGATCATTCACCAGCAGCTTGGCGTTGAGCATGTCATCCGTGCCATGCCGAATACACCCGCCAGGATTGGGAAAGGTATCACAGTCTGGTACCAGCGTCCGGCAGTAACATCGGATCAGAACAAATTGGCGCGAGAAATTTTGCAGACTTTAGGGCAGGAAGTATTTGTAGAAGACGAAAATTACCTGGATATGGCCACGGCATTATCAGGTACCGGCCCGGCATACGTTTTCATGTTCATGGAAGCCATGATCGACGCTGGAGTTCACATGGGCTTCCCACGGAGAATCGCCGAGGAATTGGTGATTCAAACAATTAAGGGAAGCACTGAGTTCTATCTTGAAAATCATGAACATCCGGCAAAACTACGTAATGACGTGACTTCTCCGGGCGGCACCTCTGCAGAAGCATTGTATTACCTGGAGAAAGCCGGTTTTCGGACAGCTATCTCCCGGGCAATCTGGGCTGCATATGAGCGCTCAAAAGAACTCGGGAGTGGAATTCAGCATAAGTTTTCAGAGAAGCAAGAAAATAAATCTTAGAAAAGGAAGTTCACATGGAACGAAATGAAATTATTGCTCGATTAAAAGAAAAACCTGAAATTGACGTTTTAGTCGTTGGCGCTGGCATCAACGGTGCCGGAACATTCATGGACTTGTCCATCAACGGTGTTGAGACTCTCATCATTGACCGGGGTGATTTTTGCTCAGGAGCGTCCGCCACCTCATCTCACATGGCACATGGCGGCATCCGTTACCTGGAGAATGGCGAATTCCGCCTGGTTCGCGAGGCTGTGGCAGAACGCAATCGCATGATCAGGAACTCCCCGCATATGGTGAAACCGCTGCCAACGGTCATCCCAATGTATAAAGTGTTTTCAGGGTTGTTGAATGCGCCTTTGAAATTCATTAATCTTTTGGACAAACCATCCGAACGCGGCGCACTGGTGATCAAGATCGGGCTAATTTTCTATGATTCATTCACCGGTAAGAACCGTACTGTGCCAGCCCATAAGTTTTATGGGAAAAAGGAATCGCTAAGACTTTATCCACATCTCAATAAAGCTGTCAAATATACAGCGTTGTATTATGATGGCTCGATTCTCTCTCCGGAAAAGCTGAATACTGAAATTGTTCTGGAAGGTGAAAAAGCCGGTCCGCATGCCATGGCATTGAACTATGCTTCATTCGAAAAAATCGAGGGTAATGAAGTGATCGTGAAGGATAATGTCAGCGGTGAGTTAATTCATGTTCATCCAAAAATGGTTATTAATGCTGCCGGACCGTGGATCGACCAGGTCAATAAGAAGGCTGGAATTGGCACGAAATACGTAGGTGGAACGAAAGGATCGCACATTATTGTCAACAATCCGGTGCTGCGGGAAGCGATCGGTGAACACGAATTCTTTTTTGAGAACAAGGACGGACGCATTGTTCTTCTATTCCCGTTCTTTGACAAAGTGATCATTGGCACTTCAGATCTCCCCATTGATGATCCCGATAATGCTTATTGCACACCGGAAGAGGAGTTGTACTTCATCGACCTGGTCAAACGTGTGTTCCCGGAAATCCCCATCACCCAGGACCAGATCGTTTTCCGTTTCTCGGGCGTACGTCCACTGGAATACCAGGAAGCCAAGACCACCGGTCAAATCACCCGCGATCACAGTATCAAGGAGAATGTTTTCGATGGTGTGCGCATGCTCAGTATGGTAGGCGGAAAATGGACCAGTTTTCGAGCTTTTTCCGAGCAGGTGACCGACGAAGCGCTGAAATTCCTGGGTAAACAGCGCCTAAAATCCACTGAAGAACTGCACATCGGCGGCGGTAAGAATTATCCCAAACCGGGTACAGAAAAGAACTATGTTAGCCGGCTCGCCCGTGAGTGCAATTGTTCGGTTGATCTGGTGGACCTTCTGTTCCAAAGATACGGAACCATGATCGAGGAAATGATCAAGGACAATAAAGAGGGCACCCTGGAAGTATTGAAATCCGACCCGCTGATCACGAAAAATGAGATCAGGTTCTTGGCTGAGAAGGAAAAAGTGATCCACCTGGATGATCTTCTCCTGCGCCGTACGTCAATTGGATGGCTTGGCGGAATTTCACTGGAAAAGATCGAAGAAATCGCCAGGATTGTTGCAAAATCATTGGGCTGGAGTGCAGACCAGAAACAAAATGAGATCGAGCATGTGAAAAAGATCTTCAGGGAGAATCACAACGTCATTATCGAATAACGACGCGAAGACACAGTAAAAATAAAAACATCATCCAATTCTGGATGATGTTTTTTGTTGTTCTGGCGGGAGCGACGGGGTTCGAACCCGCGATCTCGGCCTTGACAGGGCCGCATGTTAGCCGCTACACCACGCCCCCGAACAGGCAAAATTCTACCATACGGATATTTAAGCGTCAAGGACGAATTTTAAGATGGTTTAATTAGCACCGGTGAACCAGTTTTCGTGCTGGCGGTCCCAGGGGTAAATCTCTGCTGGTGAAAACCAATTGGCAATCTCAATCTCTGCGCTTTCAACTGAGTCTGAGGCGTGTGTCAGGTTGCGGCTGGTGACCAGGGCGAGATCATGGCGAATGGTGCCCGGAGCTGCCTCAAGCGGATTGGTGGCTCCCATGGTCTGACGGACCGCCCCAATCGCTTTCGGTCCTTCCCAGACCATTGCCATCAAAGGTGAACTGGTGATGTATTTCACCAGTCCTTCATAGAAAGGTTTCCCGATATGCATTTTATAGTGCTCTCTGGCGAGTGCGTCAGAAACTTGAATAAACTTGGCTGCAACTAACTTTAGTCCACGGGATTCCAGGCGAGTGATGATCTCTCCAACAAGGTTGCGCTGTACGCCATCCGGTTTTACTAAAACAAGTGTCCGTTCCAATGAAAACTCCATTACTTCAGTAATATGGTTTCAGCTTTTCGAAATGCATCGATCGCTTCATCAAATTGACCATTATGGTCCAAAAGGTCTCCCAGGAAGCGCCAATATTCATTTCGCTCACCCAAATCTCCAGATTCCTCTTTGACTCTTGTGATCAATTCATCGATTGGCTGATCAGATAATTCGTATTCCCTGGCAAGAAGAGGTAATTTGGCAAAATCACCCTGGCGCAAGGAGTCCAAGATCGTCCCGGAGGTGATGACTGGTAGACTTATATTTATTTGATCATCTACTTGTTGAACTTCTAGAGCGGATTCGAGTTCGTCTGTTGCCTGGACTTCAGCATCCAGTGTGGTTGCTGAAGGTTCCAATCCCAGGTCAGTTGATTGCAGCTCAATATCTGGAACAGATTCTTCAACTTCTTCGGTCGCTACCGTTGCATCCTTCGCGTTCTCCATTGAATCTTCGCCGAGGTTTTCTTCCATCGAAGGAGGTTCGGTCGTTGGAATTGGGGGAGGTATCAGTGTTGACTCTGGAACAACAACATCGAGTTCGACATCTTTGATCTCTTCTATGGTTTCGTTATCAACCTCACGGAGGCCAGGTTCGTATTTTTTCAACCAATCCGGTAAATCGTGGGGATCTTCATTTTCATCGTCATTTTCTACCGGTTCTGTGATGTCAATTTGGTTAAGAAGTTGAGTTTCTTTTTCCTCAGAGGGAATCTCACTTATAACAATGTCTGCAGCATCAATTTTATCGTTTGGATTGATGGAGGAAAGGGTATTATCGGCGGAATCCGAGTCGACCTGATCGTTTATGTTAAATTCAGGTAACTCAGGTTCTGAGGTAGTTTCATTAGTTGGGGAGTAGAT
>DAONEZ010000131.1:247-5646 GCA_035403345.1 Anaerolineaceae bacterium | reverse complement strand
CTGTACCATCGTAGCGATCATGGTTGGGTTGGCTTGCCAGGCCTGGAACACACGCTGCAGCATCTGGCCGGAAAAGAGGTTATCGGGTGTAAAAAGCGTGAACAGGGAGGCTAAAAGAAAGGCGTAGATGCCGATGGTCTGAAGGCTGCTGAAAACCCCAAACCTGCCGTGTTTGGTTGCCGGCTGGCTGGCGGTTTCCGGTTTTTGCTGGGCTTCCAGCGGGATGAATGTGTCGTCCGGTGTCGGTGGGATATCGCTCATGGCTGCCTTTCCATCAGAATTATAGCAAGAAAACTCCCTGGTGGATGTTGCATCTTGCATGCCTGAATCTCATTCAGTCAGTATACAATATATAAAAGAAGGTGGAGGAAACTTTGACACAGCAAATCGATTTGAGACAGGTCATGCGCCGTTGGCCGAGTGGTGTTGCCGTGGTTACCACGGGAGATCAGATCCAGTTACACGGGATGACGGTCAATTCTTTCGTATCCATCTCGATCGACCCGCCTGCCATCAGCGTGACCATGGCGAATGACACGCGCACGAAGAAACTGGTGGATCAATTTGGCGTGTTTGCCGTCAACCTCCTGTCTGCAAACCACGAGCATGTGTCTGAGGTGTTCGCCGGAAAGGTTGGCGAAGATGGGGATCGCTTTGCAGGTTTGGAAATTACAACCGGGAGTACAGGGGTGCCTTTGTTGATGGGTGCCATTGCCTGGTTGGAATGTCGCGTGATCCACCGTTATGAAATGCCGAACTCCACCCTGTTTGTTGGCGAGGTTGTGTCTGCAGTACTTAATCGGGAAGAAATGCCTCTCGTGTATTTCAACCGCGGTTATTGGAGGATCAGCAAATGAGCGCGAAATTAAGTGAATCTGATAGGACGTACCTGTTGCGCCTTGCAAGGGAAAGCATCGCCAGCCGGTTGGATGGGCACACACTGCCGGAGCCGAAAATGGATCAGTTAAGCCCGGAATTAATTGCGATCGGGGCGTCTTTCGTCACCCTCACCATCCACGGCAGCCTGCGTGGATGCATCGGCAGCCTGGAAGCGCATCAGCCGCTGGTGTTGGATGTGCGCGAACATGCCATCGAGGCTGCGTTCGAGGATTACCGTTTCCGTCCCTTAACCCATGACGAATTAAAAATCGTCAAGATAGAAATTTCCAGGTTAACTGCCCCGGTTCCTCTATTCTATTCAAACCCTGCGGATTTGCCGGGAAACTTACGCCCTGGAATTGACGGTGTGATCCTGAAGGATGGCTACAGACGGGCAACCTTTCTGCCCCAGGTATGGGAACAGCTCTCTGATGTGCAGGAATTCCTCTCGCACCTGTGCGCTAAAATGGGAGCAGCAGCAGACCTGTGGCGAAAAAAGGTACTCGAGGTAAGTACGTACCAGGTGGAGGAATTCCACGAATAGGGTGAGACGAGAGAAGAATAACGTTAGAAATGGTGATATTGGGCTACATTTAACACGAACAATCTGCAGCGGGTAACAGCGGGGTCCTCAGCAGGAGGAAAGCAGCGGCGGATCGTGTCAAGTGCTTCCGTTAGTTTTTCATCTTCCAGGGCGCAAAGCAGGGTGGTCAACCCGCGCCGCAGGAAACCGCCGGTTGAGGCGATGGTGGTCACACGAAAACTGGCGTTGGTTAGTGAATGCGTAACGTTATCCGTGTCCTCGTCATTCACGATCGCGATAATCATTTTCATGGCTATATCTCCTCGTAATGTTCGATATCCAGCGAGAATATGGTGGCCCCGCCCACTGTGACTGGCGTCGGGGTTGGCAGGGGCAGGGGAGCACTTTCGAGCGGAACAGCAATATATTCCACCCGCTGGCGGCAGTTTTCCTTGAAGGCTTCAATGATCTCCGCCTGTTTCCCGCTCGGGATTCCCAGCAGGAGAGTGGCATTACGCCTGCCCAGGAAAGCTCCGGTGCTGGGTAGTCTATTGATGGATATGTCCATTTTCTTCAGGATATTTTCAACAATATCAGCGTCCTGGGCTTGAACAATCGCCATCAGCATCGTATCAGGGGATTGAAGGGATTCGATTTCCATCTTGCCTGCTTTCTATCCGAAAAGGATGTGGTGCGGACCGGGGCTGGTGATGGTCAATTGTCCATCCGGTCCCATGTCCACGATCACCCGTTCCTTTTCCAAGGATACGCTAATCTTCTTATATTGTACCGTAACTGGTGCGTGTTGATTCAAAGAACGCGTCAAAATGAGTTCCTTGTTTGTGAACCGTTTGACGCCCAGGATCTTCAAATACAAATTCATGGGGATCAGGTTATCCAGGCTGGCAGGTCGGGATTTCTGATGGGAGTTGATGAACTGGCGGGTGAAGATGGTTTCAGCCAGATCGAATTTTCCATAACGGATAAGACCATCCAGGATCAGCATTGCCCATGATCGTGGAATATTTCCTGCTGGTCGACCCTCACTTGTTGCTGTAAATCTCAGACCATCGGGCCCAAGGAAGGGGTCCAGCGGGTTGGATGCCAGGTAAGTGTCAACCTCCTCCTGGGTTAACACGCCGCACAATGCAGGCATGTACCTTGTGATGGATGAGACGGATCCTCCTGCCGGTTGAATCCAGCCGGTGTTCTCCTGCGGCCAGGCGTCCAGCCGGACTGCCTCTAAAACCGAAAAAACCTGGCTGGTCGTGGCAACACCGCAGTCCCCCAGGAAAGCGAATGAATCAGAGGTCAATTCCTCGCGGACTCTTCCCTCGGGCCCTGATCCATAAAAAACGCATCGGAAATTGCCCGGCAGTCGCTGACCTGACACGATCCTCAGGCTGAGTTTGCAGGGTGAAGACATGCGCCGTTTGATTTCAGTCTTGCCGTTTTCGCCAAAGGTAAAGAGAGGAGAATCTGGAGATTCCAGAGCCGGCTGTGCGTCGAAAATCAGCTTCCGTAACCTGGCAGTGACATTCTCCAAACGGGACTGAGCAAAATCAAAGTCTTCCTGTTGTTCCAGCAGGTGGGCAAGCTGCTGGTAGCTCTTGAGCTCCCGGTAAAGCATGCTGAGCAGCAGTGCGTCGTCCGGAGTACGCACATCCGGAATGAAAGAGAACAAGGTGGTTTCCCGGCTGCTCGAAATTGGGGCGAAACCGGTTTGTAGGGGGTGCTGCCAACCGCGGATGGAAAAGGAAGGTTCATCAGGTTCAGTGAAAACCCAGTAATTTAGAAAACTACTCAAACGTGGGAAAATGGAGTACAGCCATTTTGGCTCATCCAGATATGCAGACAGCTCAAGTACCAGTGTATTCAGAAGCGGTGGTGCGGAATAGCCGGTGGGACGCAGCATTGCATTTAGCTGCATATCTACGGTGCCGTTTTCGGATTGTCCCCTGAAATGGTTCTCGATCAGCCCCTTTGCCAGTCCCGAGTTGCCCGGCAGCAGGTTTTGCATCATCAACCAGGTATCCCAAACTGTTTGACCGGACCAGGCTGACTGCAGATCGAGGACAGCGGTGGAAGGCAGGTAACCGCCATCAGTGTTTCTTTCTTTTACATAAGTCGCATGATCAAACTCAGCGACACCTGGCATCAAGAGTTGCAATGCCTGGCGCTGCGAGTCGTACAGGCAGGCTTGAACGCTCGGATCACCACTATCGAATTTCAACATCTTCTGTTTATCGCGCATCTCGATGGTCAGTTGAACTTCGTCAAGCTGGCTGGCTGAATAATGTCTCGCACGCATCAAAGAGGTCTGCGTCGATTCTCTTGAAGCAAGTACCCAGTTGATCGATCGCGGTTTTCCGGGAGTGAGCAGCAGTTGGGCTGACAACCCCGGGAAGGTATCCTGTGCATCCTCCGGCCCGCCGGTCATATACAACAACGGCTTGAGATCGGATGTCTCACCCTGCAGGACACGATTGATTCCCATTTGTACAGGCAGCATCGGACTGCCTCTTGCCAGGGGCACCAGCAAACACAACAGGCTGATCGTGACGGGGAAAGCCCGGTCACTTGAATTCTGAAATGTGTATTGCCCGCAAATGACCTGGGATTCCGGAACCCAAAACCTGGCTGTAACGTCTATAGACTTGAAAGGTTTCAGACCCAGGTT
This sequence comes from Anaerolineaceae bacterium, assembly GCA_035403345.1. GTDB lineage: Bacteria > Chloroflexota > Anaerolineae > Anaerolineales > Anaerolineaceae > UBA6107. The sequence continues at coordinate 1,564 of DAONEZ010000131.1, read as the reverse complement.
GATAAAATTTGTGGAATCAAAGTGAATTATTGGAAGCTCAATGAACTCATTTGGATCAGTGACCGTATTATCACCCAGTCTGAAACGGGGAAAGAATTGGAACCGTTTTGCGCGCAGACCAAAACTGGTGGACAGACTTACTGCCCGGATCACACCGCTTCCAGCCGATAGTTCCCACAACTGGTCATTGAGGATGTCCGGTTTGCAGAAGGCAACATCGGCTGCAAGCAGATGTGATTGCAGAGGCTGTGATTGCAGGTGGGTCATGGCTTCATTGTAAAAGGATTACAATTGAAGGTCAATTGAATAAACAGGGAAAAAAAATAAAAATGACAGATGACGCTATTCCACAGAATGATGTACCCCGCCAACCTGACGATGAAACCCCCGCAGACCAACTGCGCGGTACCGGCAGCACGGAGAACCTTCCCAATCCTGAAAACCCGCCCGGGTATGAATGGTATCAGGCGTTAGCTGATAAGGGTGCAAACCAGGATGAGAGCGGGTCGGGTTCAGCCGCCTCAATGGAGGAATCACCTACAGTTCTTCTACCGGATGAAAAACCTGCGCCGGTGCCAGCCATCGACCAATCTACACCGGTTATCAGTGCTCCTCCGGGAATCAATGACGCGTTGCCGGTGCATGTTGACCTGGTCGATCTGTCTGCCACAGTCGTTGCCCCCGCCGCGGCCTTTGCCCAAACGACACCCGCTGTTTCACCAGCAGGAGATCCTGCCAGGCCGGCTGTCCCTGCTATGCACGATACTCAGCCCACTTTACCGGCCAGGCCTCTAACACAAAAACCAATATATGTGCAGCCTCGCAACACAAATGGCAGCAGAAAACCACGCCGGAAGGTCAACCGCAGTGGCTGCCTGGTGAAATCGCTTGTGATCGGGCTGTTTGCAGCTGTGATCATTGCGCTGATCGCTGGGGTCATCCTGGTTTCTCAATATTTCAGGATTGCCGCCACGCTGCCCAGCGTCGCGGATATCAAGCAACGAGCCTCCCAATTCGAGACTACGCGTTTTTATGACCGCAATGGACAGCTTCTCTACGAGATGATCGATCCGAACGCAGGCCGCCGGACGTACGTTCCGTTGTCAAAGATCTCACCTTACCTGGTGGCTGCCACGATCGCGATCGAAGACAAAGAATACTACAACCATCCGGGTTTTGATATCTTCGCGCTGGTGCGTGCCCTGGTGCAGAATTACACCAGTGGTGAGGTTGTGTCCGGCGCATCTACTATCACGCAGCAACTGGCGCGCATGCTCTTCTTCACTCCTGAGGAACGGGTTGAGATTTCCTACCGCC
>DAONEZ010000131.1:0-237 GCA_035403345.1 Anaerolineaceae bacterium | reverse complement strand
CGCGAGATCATCTTGAGCGCTGAAATGACGCGCCGCTATTCAAAGGATGAGATCCTCGAGTTGTATCTCAACGAGATCAACTACGGAAACCTGGCTTATGGCATCGAGGCGGCTGCGGACACTTACTTCAACACCACTGCCGAAAAACTTGACCTGGCTCAATCCGCCTTCCTGGCGGGTCTACCGCAAGCGCCTTCTGTCTACGATATCTTCACCAACCGTGATGCCACCTTAAAC
>DAONEZ010000130.1:0-5652 GCA_035403345.1 Anaerolineaceae bacterium | reverse complement strand
TCGTAAGCCAGAATACGGATCTGGACGTAATTTTGGTGAAGAACGTGGAGCGGTACCAATTCACTGGAGACCGCAAGACGCTGCTTCTCACCGGGGAAGAGGTCCATAACCAGGACAGGCATCCGCAGAAAAGTCACACTCTTGTAATTGGATGCCCCCACGAGATGGCAGATTTTGGGTCCGACCCGCAAACCTTGATCAACGAAGTCAACGCCCATAAAGGCATGACCTTCCTGGCTCACCCCTATGAGTATGACCTTCCTGCAGTCGGCGAGGATGATATCTCCTGGGCTGACTGGGATGTGCGCGGTTTCACCGGTCTGGAGTTGTGGAACGGGTTTAGTGAGTTAAAGAGCGTTTCAAGGAACCTGGTCAGTCTCTTGCGCCATGTGCTCTTCCCCGGGTTGATCCCTCACGGTCCTCTGCCCCAGGCATTGGCGAAGTGGGATGAACTGCTGACTGCTGGCGATAAAGTGGTTGCTGTGGCAGGTTCTGATGCGCATGCGTTGGATTATCACGCCGGCCCGATTCGAAAAACCATCTTTCCCTACACTTATCATTTTTCCACAATCAATAACCATCTACTGGTTAATCAGGAATTGAGTGGAGATATCGATGCCGATAGTCGTATGGTCTATCAGGCTCTGGCCAGTGGAGCCAGTTTCATCGGTTTTGACCAGCCGGCATCCACCCGGGGATTCTCTTTCACCGCTGAAAATGATAATGAGATCGTTAGCCTCGGCGAGACCCTGCTCCTGGAACGCGGTGCAACCTTACGCGCACAACTTCCGCGCCAGGCCAATCTTCGCGTGATCCATAACGGCAGGGTCACCTTGAACCTCCCTCGTGCCGACCGCCTGGTGCAGACGATCACCGACCCGGGCTATTATCGCATTGAAGCTTACATCAACTATAAGAATGCACGCCGGGGTTGGATCTTCAGTAATCCGATCTATATCGATAAAAAATCCAAACCTGGACTGATATGAAAATAAACAACGTCACCCGGCTGCTACTCGCCAGAAACGCCAGGTTTACTCCGTTTTCCCTCCCTGAAGAAAAGCTTGGTGCTATTGAAGCAGCCGAGTATCTCCATATCCCCGTCGAGTCGGTATTTAAATCCATCGTTGTTTTACGACCAAAAGGCAAACCGGCAATTTGCCTGGTACCCGGTCACCTGAAGGTGGACCTGAAAAAGGTGGCGCAGGTGTTGAATGAAAAAAAGGTGGCAATCGCCAGTCAACAGGAAGCAGAACGCTTGACCGGTCTGCTGGTGGGAGGGATCTCTCCCCTGGCCCTGCTGAACAAGGGGTTCACTTTTATATTTGACCAAACGATCGAAAGTCTTGATGATGTTTACATTTCCGGTGGTGAACGCGGCTTGAACCTGCGTATAAACAGTTTAGACCTGATCACCATTGTCCAACCTGAGATCGCTGATGTAACCAACCTGAATTAACTGCAAATCCCGAATTTTCTCGTTTCCTTGGTTATAATCTTAAGATATGAATCCGCTAGACCAGATCGAACGCAGGATACGTTCACTATTTGAAGCCAGTTATGCATTTACTCTCTGGCCGGATCAAAACGCGCACCTGATCCACCAGATCTGTGAGGCCATGCAAGGTTTCTTTGAAGCCCCCTTTCAAGAGGAAGTTTCCGCACCTGAATTCATCCTTTACATGAATCCGATCACTGCGTCTGAATGGAAACAGAAAGAGGATTGGCAGAAGCTCCTTGCAGAAGCCATCCGCACCAGTTCGGCGGAATTGGGCGTACATTTCTCCACTCCCCCTAAATTTACTCTGATAACACGTAACTCGATCGAGGCATCGGATGTAAAAGTCGAAATCGCCGAGGTGCGTGTTCCGACTGACCATACAGGTGCAATTGGCCTCAATGCGCTCAAACCAGGGCTCGCGAACCATGCGCGACCCGCGAGCGGTGCATTCTTGATCGATCCCACTGAGAAATGTATTGCATTACATTTGCCGGTCACCAATCTCGGACGCCGCTCGAATAATTCCATCGTGATCAATGATATGCGCGTGTCCCGCTCTCACGCTCAGATTCGCATGATTCAGGGCGAGCATGTCATCTTCGACACAGGGTCCACAGGCGGGACGTTTGTGAATGGTAACAGGATCGAACATCATACCTTGCGCCCGGGAGACGTCATCTCGTTGGCAGGCTACACTTTCATTTACACAGTCGAATTGAATGATGATTCACGGGAAGCGCGCGAAAAGACTTCTGAATTTAAACCAGGCACTGGAAAGGAGCAAAATTGATACTTGCCATCATCATATTTATCCTGAGAGTATTAATCATTTCAGCTCTTTTCGCCTTCCTGGGATGGCTTGTTTTCACCTTATGGCGTGAATTAAGTTTCCAAAGTCAATCCATTTCAGCAAGGAAGATTCCGTTCATATCTCTCTCACAGGATGGAAATGAAGCGGAATCGAGGCAGATCTTTACCCAGCCTGAATTGAGAATCGGCAGGGATCCTGCCTGCGAAATACATCTATCCGATGATACCGTGTCTTCCCATCATGCCCGCTTATGGTTTCGTAATAAACAATGGTGGGTGGAGGACATGCTTTCAACAAATGGTACGTATTTAAATGAAGAGAAGATCGAAACGCCGACCATCCTCATCAGCGGCGATGAGTTGCGCATCGGAAAAATTATCTTGATCGTGGAAATACAATCCGCGGCATAATTGAAATGGAGAATATCATGAAAGAAAAACCCACATTAGCAGTAATTGGAGGGTCCGGACTCTATCAATTCCCGGCCCTGGAAAACGTTGAGCAACTCGAGATCTCTACACCCTTCGGTCTGCCGAGCGCACCAATCATGGTTGGATTGCTATCCGGGAAAAAGGTGGCGTTCCTTGCCAGGCATGGCATCGGTCATACCATTCCGCCCTCCGAGGTAAATTACCGGGCCAATATCTATGCCCTCAAGAGTCTCGGGGTCACGCGCGTCATCAGCATTAGCGCCTGCGGTTCCCTGCGCGAGGATTTTGCTCCGGGAAACATCGCCATTCCCAGCCAGGTCTTTGATTTCACCAGGGACCGCCAACGATCGTTCTTTGAAACGGGACTGGTGACCCATGTCAGTGCAGCTGATCCGTTCTGTCCTGAACTATCCACCCTGGCCTACCAGGCGATCTCAAAAACCGGAACGGTCACACACCTGGGAGGGACCCTGATCACCATTGAGGGTCCACGCTTTTCCACCAAGGCGGAATCCAATGTTTACCGCGGCTGGGGCATGTCCTTGATCGGCATGACTACCTCACCGGAGGTTTTCCTGGCCCGCGAGGCTGAACTTTGTTACACCGTCATGGCACATGTTACCGATTACGATGTTTGGCACATCAGTGAAGAGGCAGTCAATGTGGAAATGGTCATTTCCACACTGAAAAAGAATACGGAGATCTTGCAACAAAGCATTCTATCCCTGGTAGAGAGCCTCCCGGCAGAATCTGATTGTGCCTGTAACCACGTCCTGCAGAACGCGCTCATCACGGATCCAAAGCATGTATCTGAAGAGCAAAAACAAAAATTAGCTCTCCTGGTTCAAAAATACATCAAGTGAACTGGCAGAGTATTCGGGCAACATCTCCTCGTAACCAACTTCAAACCAGGTTGATCATCCTGGTGGTAGTTTTCATGTTCCTGTGCTGCGTAGTGCTTACCTTTGCGCCCGCCATTCGCATCCAATCTCTTCACGCTGATCTCAAGTGGCAGCACTGGGTCGGCTTTGTAGTTTGGTTAGGTGGGTTTAGTTTGCTGTTTCATCAATTTAACCGGTATTTGCCTGACCGTGACCCTTTTCTCCTACCCATCCTCTCGCTATTGACGGGCTGGGGCTTGCTGGTGATCTTCCGCCTGACGCCCTATTTTGGCTTCCGGCAGACAGCCTGGCTTGCAGTTTGCATTGCCGGGATGCTGCTTGCCTTGCGCATTCCAAACCTGCTTCAATTCTTGCGCCGGTACAAGTATATCTGGTTGACATTGGGATTGTTATTAACCCTGCTTACCTTCCTGTTTGGCACTTACCCCGGGGGAGGTGGACCTCAACTCTGGTTAGGGATTGGCGGGATCTATGTTCAGCCCTCCGAGGTACTCAAAACGCTTCTGGTCATCTACCTGGCGGCCTACCTGGCGGACAGCCTGCCTGCCCGGTTCAAACTCCTGCAACTGCTCATGCCAACCCTGGTGATCATTGGGCTGGCTGTCTTGATCGTTGTCGCACAACGGGACCTCGGTACAGCATCCCTTTTCATCTTTTTATATACCATCATCGTTTACCTGGCTTCAGGCAAGCGCAGGGTATTGCTGATCAGTTTCCTGCTCATCCTGGCTGCTTTCATCGCAGGTAACCTGGTCTTTGATGTAATTCGCTTGCGCGTTGAAGCCTGGTTGAATCCCTGGTTGGATCCGCGCGCGGGTTCTTACCAGATCATCCAATCCATTATCGCAGTCGCCAATGGCGGATTGCTCGGACGTGGTATCGGATTGGGCAGCCCGGGTGTAATTCCGGTTGCCCATTCGGATTTTATTTTCCCGGCCATCCTGGAGGAGTTCGGATTAGTAGGCGGAATTGGTTTGGTCAGCCTGTATATCTTGTTCTGCATTCGCGGGCTGACCATCGCGCTGCATGCCCCCAATCAATTCCAGCGTCTCCTGGCAGGCGGACTGACCGCTTACATTTCCACCCAGGCGATCCTGATCATGGGAGGTACCATCCGCCTATTGCCGCTCACTGGTGTAACGCTGCCATTCGTATCGTATGGCGGCACTTCATTGGTCATGTCATTCTTCGCGTTTTTATTATTGCTCCTGATCAGCAACCAGGCGGAAGTCTCACCAGCACCCATTGAAAACTCAAGACCGTATTTATTGATCGGCAGCGTTTTCCTGGCTGGCTTCGTGGCTGTTTGTGCGGTAACAGCCTGGTGGAGCATAGTCCGCGCAGATACCTTGTTGGAACGCAGCGACAATCCCCGTCGGGCGATCTCAGATCAATTTGTTTATCGCGGAACCATCTACGATAAAAACACCATTCCGCTAGCCGAGGACACGGGTCCGGCAGGTTCCTACGAAAGAACTCTTCATTACCCTAACCTGAGCGCCGTCATCGGGTATAGTAACCCGAATTATGGTCAGACCGGAATAGAATATGCCGAGGATGGATACCTGCGTGGGCTGGATGGAAATATCTACAAGAATATCCTTTTAGCAGGAACATTATATGGACAGTATCCGCCTGGATTTGATATTCGATTGAGCATTGACTTGCCACTGCAGACATTGGCTGATGAAACCCTGGCTGGAAAAACCGGCGCGGTCATCCTGATGAATGCAGAATCAGGTGAGATCCTCGCCATGTCCACATCGCCGACGTTCGACGCCGGTCAACTGGAAGCAAAATGGGAAACCTGGATGCAGGACAAGACCGCGCCGCTGCTCAACCGTGCCACTCAAGCCCTCTACCCGCCCGGAACTACCGTTAGCGGCTTGTTTCTGGCACGCATCCTGAACACCACCACAATTCCTGCTGCAATCCCGCAAAAGGATTGGAACAGCGATCCGGGAAGCGCACAGTTCTGCGCCATCCCGCCCGAGGAGGTTACTACCT
>DAONEZ010000129.1:0-5655 GCA_035403345.1 Anaerolineaceae bacterium | reverse complement strand
GCTCTCTCGTCCAATCCGCTGACGCTCACGCCTTTCCGTGCCAGGTACCAACCTGCCACGAACCCCAGCAGGATGCAGAAGAAAGGCACGCCCATGCCCAACCCGACGCAGAAGATATCCAATCCTGCAAAAATGGCAAAAGCCCATGTTATCTTCATGGATAGTAGCTTGCGCATGGTTCACATCCCGGACCTGGCAAATAAAAGGCTCTCAATAACCAGCTTACGGGTTGGTCACATAGAGGACAAAGGTGTCGCTAAATCCCAGGCTGTCGCCAAACTGGTCATACGCGGCTACATACCATTCGTACGTCCCGGCCGTTACCGTCTGGGTAAGAGTGTAGCTCGTATTATTGGTTTCAACAAAATCCAAGACCTTGTTATCCCGGTTGTCCTTGGGGTACATAATGATCTTGTACGTCCCAGCCCACGGGTGTGCCTCCCATGTGAGGGTGATGGCATTGGCAGTAACGCTGGCTCCATCCTGGGGGGTCTGCAGCATCAATTTACAACTGGTAGGCAGACCAGCTATCTCGAAGTTGCGCCAGCCGTCATATTCCGCGATGACCGTCTCGTTGGCATTAAATACCTCAATATCAAAGGAATAATCACAGGTTTGCAGGTCACGATCCAGGGTGAAGCTGGTTTCGGTCAGCTGCTTGCGGTGGATGATTGAACCCATGCGCCCGCCATGGAAGGTCAACTCGTAATAAGCAGCGTCTGGATATGGCTGCCAGCTCAGTGTAGGCCGGGCAACACCCTGCAAACGTTCGTCTTCCTGTGGAGAGATGATCACGAGGTCGGTTCGCACGGTTTTATGGTCGCCGACGCTCACCATCTGGTCCGCAGGAATTTCAAAATCCTTTGCGTTCATCAGACCTGAAGTAACATAGTACCAGGTGTCGCTGTCGAGTGCCTTGTAAGTCAGACCGTACGAACCAGGCGGAACGTTTAGAATGATGTAGACTCCATTTGCATCGGTGATCGTTGGATACTCTGCGCCTTCACAACCACCGAAGTACTCGATCTCGTCACAAAGTTTCACCTGGATATCGCCAACCGGTTTGTCATTCCACAACAACCGGCCGTATACGCCGCCAGTTCCGGCAGAGGGCATTGGACCTGCATATTTGAATGGCGTTGGTGTGGGCGGACCGGCGACGATGGGAATCTGGGGTTGCTCTCCGGTGTCTGGAGATTCCGATTCTCCTCCGCCTGTCGTGCCCGGTGCTTCCACTGCGACGGTAGATTTTGCCTGGTCTTTCATGCTAATGGTGAACGGAAGTTCACAGGCGGACAGGACAAGTACCAGGACGGCAATAAAAACCAATACCCTGAACCGTTTATGGAACATGTCTCCTCCGATCTGTATGTTAAGGTGCAATTTCATCATACATAGATTTCGGTGAAAATTCAATAAGAGAATTTAATTGAGTTATCAGGCTTATTGGAAATAAAAAACTCGTTTGTTAAGCGCAAGGAATCGAATGACAATTTAACCAAAACCAACTCTCTTGAACCTAAATCAAAAGTGAGCGCGGAGCCCTAAAGGGTGCTTCGCGAGGGCTAGAATATCTACCCTGAACCAACACAGTGGTAATTAAATCAAAAGTGAGCGCGAAGGGGCTCGAACCCTTAACCAACGGCTTAAAAGGCCGCTGCTCTACCATTGAGCTACGCGCCCATTTCTGGGAACGGCATGAATTTTATCACGCACGTCCGGAATGGTCAAATGACTTAATCGCCGCGGTAAGCCCGTTCCAATTCGGCGATGTCCAGTTTCACCATCCCCAGCATGGCGTGCGTCACGCGCCCCACCTTCACCGGGTCGGGGTCCTGCATCAGTTCCTCCATGCGCGCCGGGACGATCTGCCAGGATAGCCCGAAGCGGTCTTTCAGCCAGCCGCACTGTTGCTCCTCGCCGCCTGCTGAGAGTGCCGCCCACAACCGGTCCACTTCGGCCTGGTTTTCGCAACTGACGGAGAGGGACGCAGCTTCATTCAACTTGAAGTACGGTCCCCCATTGAACGCACCCAATTCCAACCCGTCCAGTTCAAAATTGATCACCAGTACTTCCTGGTTTTCGTCCGGTCCGCTATTCTGGATGCGCTGGATGTTCGTGATGCGGGAATTCTTGAACAGGGAAACATAGAACCGGGCGGCATCCTCCGCCTGGTTTTCGTACCACAAAAAGGGAGTGATCTTTTTCATTGGTACCTCCTGGAGATATTATCCCACTAATTAGACCTATTTGGTAGCATTTATTTTCGGATACTTGTTTCTTTGATGCAACTCAATGCTGTGCTGAACTTTTTGATAATAATGAGATATTGATTCAACTGAAAATAATTGAGAGCCTTTGTGTCTAGGCCAAAGCCCACAAAATGCAAAAAAGCCGGTTACCCGGCCTTCTGTCATATGAGATTACTGTGTCGGGGTATCTCCCCCGTTCACCAGGGTGGTTTCGCCAACAGTTTTCCGCACAAGTCAATGCCATTTAACTTGCCGCAGCTATTTGCGTTACATATGTGCTTCACAACACTTTTTGTCAGCGATAGGCAAGTTGTCCGGACGATGATCCGGTTAGTTCTCTTAGCGCAGGAAGAACGAAAGAACTACTAACACAACAAAAAAGGAGCCCGCCAGGATACCGATGCGCTTCAGGTCGGTCTTGACATAACCGTAATCCGGCTTGAATTCAGCGGTGGTGGCGCGGTTAGAGACTGCACGGGTGACAACCGGGGATGAAACCGGGCTGTTTGCCTTGCTGGTGCTGCTGACGGAACGTTTCTTGCTTTTGTTTGCCATAAGAACTCCTCGACTGATTAATTTTTCAAAATTCCCTGCACCACGATCCTCTTGGTGTCCACCAAGTAAGGGTAGCAGGAGATTAATGTAATGGTAGCCTCCGCAGTGGGCTCTAACACGTCCACCTCGGTTGGCGCGACGATCTTCGTGCCTGTAACTACATAAGTAAAAGTGCTATCTTGCGTCAGGATGAGTATCTCATCACCCTTTTGAAGTTTGTCCAGCCTGCGGAAAAGCTCTCCGTAAATATCATTGTGGGCTGAAAGCACCAGGTTGCCGGCTTGCCCGGGCAGTCCCGAGCCGATGTGCTGCCCCACGCCCTGCTTTAGCTCTTCCCAGCCGTCGCCCATCACGATTGGCGCGTCCAGCTCAAGCGCTGGGATCTGGATGCGCACGGCCTGCTGCGGGCTTTCGGTGGAGTGGGCTGCAGTGCGAACACCTGCATTTGACCGCGCAGGGCTTCAGGGATCTCCGCCTCGTTGAAGGTGCTCTCGCCAACCTCGGGTTTCACATGCCCGCCCGGCAGCACCACTGCCTCCGGCAGCGCCATTTCCGTGCGACTGGCCGTTAATGTGGATTGTAAAAGGTCCAAAGTTGCCCGCTGGTCCATGTTGCGCACGATGCGGATGCCCAGCAACACCAGGAAGATCAACGCCAGAACGGCGAGGATCTCCACCACCAGCAGGATCAGGTCCAGCTTTTTACGGGTACGCCTTCCGCCGTTTTTTTCAGACGGAGCCGCGCTGCCTTTTTCAGGCTCATCCGCCTCCACAAAGTCCGCCTGGTCAGGTGTCAGCCGGCCGGTTTTGCGGAATTCCTCCAGGCGGGCTTCCCGCTCCTCACGCAGTTTCTTCAACCGGAGTTGGTTGTCGTCCCCGGCGGATGGGTCGTCTTCCAGATGCTGGCGTAGCAATTGCTGCCTTCTCCCTTAGGTTAGTCACGCAATTATAATCGAAATTCACCTCTTGACCCGCTTTATCGAATCATGCACTGGCAACCGTGCTAAAATCAAGCCAATAAAGGATGGCACAATGAAGAATTTCTTGATCGACATGGATGGTGTACTGGTTCTTGGTAAGACGCTCATCCCCGGAGCGGACCAGTTTATCGATCGCCTGCTCGCCTGCGGGACCAAATTCCTGATCCTCACCAACAACCCCCTGCTCACCCAACGCGACATGGAACACCGCCTCAATTCCATCGGACTCAGGGTGCCGGCTGAAAGCATTTTCACATCCGCCATTGCCACAGCGCGCTTCCTGCAAAGCCAGAACCCCAACGGTAAAGCCTTTGTGATTGGCGAAAGCGGGCTCACCCAGGCACTGCACGAGGTGGGTTATGTACAAACGGACATTAACCCTGATTACGTAGTGTTAGGCGAAGTGAATAGTTACAATTTTGAACAGATCGCCAAGGCGGTACGCCTGATCAAGGATGGTGCCATGTTCATCGCCACCAACCCGGACGCCACCGCGCCATTGGAAGCCGGTATCGTGCCAGCCACCGGTTCACTGGCGGCTCTCATTGAGAAAGCCACCAACCGCGCCCCGTTCTTCGTGGGCAAGCCCAACCCGCTCATGATGCGCAGTGCCCTGCGCTACCTCAACGTGCACTCGGAAGACACCATCATGGTGGGCGACCGCATGGACACAGACATCGTCGCCGGGGTGATGAGCGGACTGGATACCATCCTGGTACTCAGCGGTGTCTCCACGGTCGAGGATGTCAAGCGTTTCCCCTACCGCCCCACGCGCATACTCAAGTCAGTTGCCGAGATCGACGTAGCGTGCGAGTAACCCCGCCGAGGATACTGACCAGTGCACGCCATCGATAACCGCGCGTTAAACAAACGATTTATCATCTCCATCCTGCTCACCAGCCTGATACTGGTTGCCGAGGTGATCGGCGGCATCATTTCCGGCTCACTAGCCCTGCTCTCCGACGCGGCGCACGTGTTCTCGGATATTTTCGCGCTCGGCTTGAGCTACTTTGCGCTGCGCCTGGCCACACGCCCGCCGGATGACCGTCACAGCTACGGCTGGCACCGCGCCGAGGTACTGGCTGCCCTGGTGAATGGTGTTTCCCTGCTGGTGATCGCCATTGGCATCGCCGTGGAAGCCTGGAAGCGCTGGCAGGCGCCCACCCAGGTGCGCAGCACGGAGATGATGATCATCGCCATCATCGGGCTGGTGGTCAACCTGGTGGTTGCCTTCGTTCTTGGCGCTCACGACCACGACCATGGTGAGTCGCGCGTGAAAACTAACCTGAACGTGCGTAGCGCCTTCCTGCACGTGGTGGGGGATTCCATCTCCTCGCTGGGCGTTATCGTCGCTGCCCTGTTGATCAAATTGACCGCAAAAACCTGGATCGACCCGCTCGTATCAGTGCTCATTGCCGTGCTCATCCTGGTCAGTGCCTACCGCGTGCTGCGCAGTTCGCTGCATATCCTGGTGGAGGGCGTGCCGGAAGGCCTTTCAGTGAGCCGCATTCGCGCTGCCATCTCTCAATTACCGGAAGTGGAAAGTGTGCACGACCTGCACGTCTGGAGCTTATCCTCCGAACAGGTCTCGCTCAGCGCGCATGTGATGCTGACCCGCTCAGCTGCTGAGTCCCGTGCTGAGGCTCTGGAAGCCATTCGCGCGGTGCTTGGCGAGGAATTTGACATTCACCACACGACTATTCAATTTGAGGAGACTGCCTGCGAAAACGGCTGCGGCGGCTGTTGCTGATCGCTGCTCGATTTGTTCTATGGTAAAATCTTAATGCCGGACGGAGCAACCAGCCTGGCAGTGTGAAAGTCACCTCAAAGGTGCAAATTCCAGAGATGGAGTTTGAACTTTGGGGTTTT